>JADFXW010000100.1 GCA_015233375.1 Candidatus Omnitrophota bacterium
CGATGGGTCATTTTTTAACGCCTAAAATTAGTCATGGCCTTCGGTGGCCAAACAACTCGCCCTTTATTTCTCTAGAAATAAAGGGCTCAAACATGTTTGGCCATTTTAGCCCTGATGGGCTAAAATGACCAAATCGCTTTAAAAAAACAAATTCACCCCCATCCTACACTTGATTACACTACCGATTCAAAATTTTAATAAACAAAAATTGCTTTAAACCTGCCACTCGGTCTTGAGTTTCAACAATCCTCTGGCATTGGGTGCTCGCCCGACCACCAATTTGTACGTCATATCATGCCAGTCAATCAAATGCCCGACTTCGTCTTCAGCGAGCACTACCGAACACAAATAATCCCCTGTCGGCAAATGAAGCTCTGGGACATTGATTTGAATGACCTTTTGCCCCTGTGCAAAGCCCGGCATATTGGCCTGTTCATAATAACTATTGGCCGCATACACCAGGCCATGATCATCATAAAAATTAACGCCCACAATCGGCTTATCAATAGAGGTCTGGACATGAAGCTCAACACGGAAACTTAAAAAAGACCCTGTTTCAATAAAATCAACTTCTTGGGCTTGACTGTTCAAAAACTTCAAGCCCCTTATCTCTGCTTTCTTTTGTTGATTAGAACAAAAGGCCGCCTTATCATTTTTACGTTGAAGCCTTCTCTCGTAAACATCCTTGATATACAAATTAATAGCTTGTTCACTGGGGCCTATAAAACGCTTTTGGCCATAGTCAAGATACAAAGAACAGCTGGTATGCTCACGCACAACATATTCGTTGTGCGAAACCAAAATAATGGTTGTCCCGCTTTTTCTTATCTCGTGCATCTTTTGATAACATTTAATTTGAAAACTCTTGTCCCCTACAGCCAAAATTTCATCAATCAAAAGGACCTCAGGGTTTCCATGAACCGCGATGGCAAAGCCTAAACGCACATACATGCCTGAAGAATAATACTTAACAGGAGAATCTAAAAAATGACCGATATCCGCAAATTCAACAATCGAATCAAATTTTTGGTCTATTTCCTTATTACTCATCCCTAAAATAGCGCCGTTAATATAAATATTCTCCCGGCCGCTTAACATCGGATGAAAACCAGCGCCCACTTGAATCAAAGAGCCGACCCTGCCATTGACCGTGATGCGACCTTTATCCGGCATAAAAATCCCATTAAGCATTTTCAAAAGCGTTGTCTTTCCAGACCCATTAGGCCCAATAATCCCAAAACTCATGCCCCGCTCAATTTCAAAATCCACCTTCTCAACAGCCCAAAATTCTTCAGGCCGCAGAATACTTGTATCAGGAATATGGCCCAAGGTGCTTCTTAAGACATCGCACCCTCCATAAAACATGGATTTTTTTAAACTCTTACAGAACTTTTTACCGGTATTTTCACACCTAATAGCCAGCTCGCTCAAACCTATATCCTCTCTGGTATTTTTGTTTCAACTAAATGAAAAATCCGCCAGGAAACCAAAAATATCAAAACTGAAAGACATGTGGCCAGTTGAAAAGCCAATAATCCATGATCTATATGACCAAAAGCCATTACCTGCCTGGGGACATCAATTAAAGGAGACAATACATTGATCTTGAAAAAGAAATGGTGTAACGGCACAGGATACAGAACCGGTGTCAAAAACATCACGAACATCAAAAACAGAGAAACAATATTGGCGCAATCACGGAAGACCCCATTGGCCAAAGACAAAAGCAAGGACAAGCCTATCGTCAACAAAAGAAGCGGGAGCAGCATAAAAGGCAAAAAGATTATTTTCCAAGACGGGCAAAAATGAAAAACAAAAAAACAAATGACGATAAGGGCCATCTTAACCAAAAATTCAAACACACTTTGCCCCATGGAAGCCAAAACTAAAACTTCTCTGGGAAAATTAATTTTTGTAATCAGGTCCCCTGAGCCAACAAGACTATTGGCCCCTGCATTCAGACCTGTGGCAAAAATTTGCCAAATAGACAATCCCATCAAAGCATAAAGAGGATAGGGCATTCCTGTTTCCTGAAAGCGCAATACCCCTGTATGATTTAAATACATGAAGGTGCCAATAGCAACCAAAGGCATTATCAAAATCCAGGCTTGGCCTAACAACGACTGCTTATACCTCACCGACAAATCCCGAAGGAATAAACGTCCTATCAATTGCCGAAATTGAAACAATTCCCGAAACATCTCAAGCCAGATTTTGATGCCGAGCTTCAATTCTCGATGGGACTCATAAATATGTGTTTCTATCATACCGAACCCTTCCAATGAGATTGCAACAGAAAATTCACATTTCGCGCAGGATTAACCTTCATTCTTTCAGTCTGGTCATCCTCTTTTGTCGCATTTTCCAATCTGGGAATCATCATCACCATGGCCGCTAAAAACCAATACGGTTCCATAATGCGGATAATAATAAAGGTGTTAGAAGAAATAGCATGAACAAGCATCCCCACATGACCTGCCAAGAAACCTATCGCAAGCCCACGGTACAAACCATCCTTGCTGTTATTATAAATCTTGAGGGTTTGACGAAATACCATGATAATCAAAAGCATAAATGCCACAAAACCCACCAGTCCCGTTTCAACCAAAACCTTAATATATTGGCCATCCACGAACCTGGCCCCAGTTACCCCCCTGCCAAAAAATGGCTCCTTGGTCCATTGATGGAAAAGATCAATCCAGTCATCAACACGCGCAGATGCGGAAGCGCCTAATGGGACACCCAACAGAGTAACGGTCGGAATATTTTCCTGATACTCAGGGGTCACGGCTTCTTGAAGACGATTGATGATATGAGCTGGTTTAAAAACAAAAAATAAAGCTATTCCAACCATCAAAACCGCAATGAGAATGTTCTTTGTCGCGAATTTATTAAAAAAGACAAGTGTCAAGTACATCGGAACAAGCGCCATATAAGAAGCACGCGAAAGGGTATACCCAAAAGGAATCATCGTCAAAAGAGCAAGCCCTATCAATGGCCATTTCCAAAACCTGAGACTTGCATGGGTCAATAATCCTATCAAAACACCTAAAATCAACACCTGATATCCGCCTAAAGTATTTGGTTCACTGCCCTTGGGCTGAAACGGAGCTGATACACGGTCAACATGCCCGATTTGGCTCAACGCATAAAGATTAACGATGGCAAAGACAATAAGAAAAATCTTTAAATAAAGGACCATTTGCTTCTTATCGACGATGTTACTGCTGGCCAAATAAAAAATGAAAAAATATTCAATGTATTTAAAAACGAAAAAGAGGCCCCTCAACCATACCACCTGTCCTAAAAAGACCCCTTTAAGTGTTGAGAAAATACAACAACAACAATATAACAAAACAAGCCTGTTGATAGGAAATTTTTGAATAAAACGGGCATTCTTAACAAGGCTTGACCGCGCCAACCAGACCATGGTAAAAATAACCACCAACAAATCATCCACCCTCACCATGATATCCTGACGGTTAGAGACCGCCCCTATCGTTAATTGTGGAGAAAGGAGCATGGCCACGATTAAAAAAACCATGGCCAAGTCCCTATTAAGAAAAGCCGTTATAAATAAAAAAATGCTAAAAACAATAAGCAGGACAGTGACTGGAACAACAGCAAGATACTTACCAAGCAACATACAAAGCAAAAAGACTCCTAATAGGGATATTACTGGAAAAGTTGATTGTTTAGACCCCATTCTTTACCCTCAAACATCAGAAGATTTATTGTCTTTTCGATTAGCCATTTTGATTAAGCTCTTCCATTTATATATCAACCCTTCTTTTTTCTCTGGCTTGTCTCCATAATACCTGTAACTAAAAGCAGCATAACCCACCTGGGTTTCTGTCTTCACATTATTCAAGACCACTCCCAGTAAATTAGCGCGGGCCTGTAATAAATGGGCCTTGGCCATCTTAAGGACAGATTTAGGGGTTTGCCCAACCTTATAAATAAGCACCACCCCATCGACCCTGTCCGACATGGTCACGGCATCAGGGACCGCCATGACTGGAGAACAATCAATCATCACCACATCGAAATTAGCTTTTAGTTCATTCATTAATTGATCAAAAGCCCTTGAGTTTAACAGTTCTGACACATTATCCACGGGGCTGCCAGCGGTTATCACATGCAGATTATCAATGCCTGGCATCTGCAAAAGATCATCCACATTAAAACCTCCTATTAATATATCAACCGATCTATTCATGACCTCGGTCCAGGTTTTATTGCCCATTAAGATATCCGATAAGCCCGGGGCCCGGCTTAGACCAAAGATTTTATAATCTGTCGGCCTTCGCATATTGGCGCCTACAACAATGGTCTTTTTACCCAGTTGGGCCATGGACACCGCTATATTAGAAATCGTGGTTGATTTCCCTTCCTGCATGTCTGAGCTTGTAAAAAGAATTGTTTTGATGTTCTGCATCTTCATCTGCTGGGTCAAATTGGAGCGCAACATCTTATAGCTTTCTGCAGGCCAGGATTTAGGGTTTGTAAAGGTCACAAGCCTTAACCTTTGCATGAGTATTTTTTTGTCTGGTTCTGCCATGTCTTTGATAGACTGAATGGGAATATATTGTCCCCCAATATGCGGGATGATCCCTAAAACAGACAGATTCAATTCATGTTCAACGTCATTAATAGTGCCGACTGATGAATCCAAACTCTCCTGGATAAAGCCTGCCATGAGCCCTAAAAAGAGACCCACCACACAACTGACCATATAATTGACAATGGCGTTTGGTTTAATCGGAAATGACGGAACTTCAGCTGGAGATACCACTGTCACCACATCATCAATAATCTTGGCCAAATTAAGTCTGGCCTCATCTCTCTGCTGGACCAAGGTGTCATAAGAATTCAGAAGCCTGTCGACATTGCGCTTAAGCTCCACATATCCTTCCTGGTTAGAAGATAAGGATCCTGAGTCTCCGTAAATCTTATTCACGATCCTATACATAACCGCCGTACGGTTTTTTAGAAAAAGTTTCTTAACCGCAAGAGCCAAATCAGCATCCATTTGAGGTGTCATGGGGCCTTGAACACTATTTTGAAGGACTTTCACAATCTTACTTTTGACTTGGGTGATGGCCTTATCCTCGGCAATCACCGCTGGGTGTTTCTCGGTATAATCAATCAAAAGCAAGAAACGCTCAAACTCAAGCTCAAGCAGCCGCCGCTTTAACCCTAAGAAAATATAGTTATCAGATAAATCTTCATTGGTCAATTTGCTAAATATGCTTTTAGTTCGACGAGCCTCATCCTAGGCTTCTAAACTCTTTAACTGCCCGTCAATATTAACCATCTGACCTTCAAACTCAAAGGTCCCTTGAAGTGTCATGCGGTCCAGGGTTTCTTTAACCTTAGGCTTGACCTCAAAGACCTTTTCCTTTTGATTAAATTTCTGTAATTGGCGCTCCTGTAACCCTAACTGACGCCGATAATCCTCTAGTTGATGGTCAATATAGTCGACTAATGCTTCCGACTGACGCCTTCGGGACTTGACATTCTCAACCCCATAAACATCAGCGATAGCTGTAGCCATTAACGCCGCTTTCTTAGCATCACTGGAACGGGTGTAAAA
>JADFXW010000101.1:0-494 GCA_015233375.1 Candidatus Omnitrophota bacterium
GGACTTTTTAATCATACTGTTCATCGTGATCAAACGCGCCCGAAGGGAATCGAACCCCCAACCCCTAGTTCCGAAGACTAATGCTCTATCCAGTTGAGCTACAGGCGCAATCATATTTGGAACGAAATTTTTTATAAAAAAGGATTCCTGAGTAGATTAAAATAACAAAATAATAATAGAAATAACTCATCATCATTATCTTATCAGAAAAAAGCTCTTTATGAACGAACCAAAAACCATGAAATGCAAAAAAGAGGAAAATAATGAATAAACACATAAAGGTTACCACATACTCCCTCTCCTGATAAAATTTGATAAGCCATGGCATCAACATCGGTAAAAAACCTAATAAACATAAAGCCCTGTACTCATAATTCACAGAACAAACCAACATATGAACAGGCACTAAACAAGTTAAATACGGCAGAAGAGTAAATAAAAAATCCTTCCTTTGACGGTAAAAAGCTAATGGAAGCGCGTAAACCAACAACGTC
>JADFXW010000101.1:597-5576 GCA_015233375.1 Candidatus Omnitrophota bacterium
ATAAAGAAAGGATTGAGAAATAATCCCTCATGTATTGGGGGAATAATATCACACTCACGGCAATGATACCTAAAAAAACACCTAAAAATTGAAATCTCCTTTTGTCCCCATAAAAAAGAAGATAAAACACAAAGCCTTCTACAAAAAAAGGAATCATGTTCCATTTTAAACTAGCAACAAGCGCTGATAGGACAAAAGCATACCACTTTGATTCTGTAACACCAAACACAAAGAATAAAATAGCCACCGCAGGATAAATATCAAACTGCCCTCGTTCAAACCAGGAAAGCCCCACAGGCGTCAGGCCTATCAAAACAGCATAGAGGACAAGGGTTGGAAGAATAAGGATGTCGAGACGGTAATACCTGTACACAAACAAGGTCCCAATCATTAATAAAAAAACCTGGAACAATAAATGTAACAGCGCTGAACGAGGAAAAGGAAGATGACAAAATGTTTTATTGTATAAGTAGCATATCAGTGGTGAATACAACAAAGGCCTGTGCGTCACATCATAATAACGATTTCGATAAATATCGCCCTTATCAAAATTATTAGACCTAAAATAAACCCCGGAAAAATCAACAGCAAAGGTCAGATCTGAAAACACAGGGTCAAAAGAAGACGGTTGCAAAAAACCATAGAGAGGCTTAGGGTCAGTCTGCCAGACAACACCCGTATTGATGGAATAAATCAAATGATTAATATTGGCACACACCCGAGGCCCAAGTATAAGCCCTATAAGAACCGACCCAATAATAATGGATATATTTATTCTATTTATGCACATAAATTCAAAAACCAAATCGACTAACTAAGATAAAAACTTCCTGATTTGATCATGATTACCCGCTAAGATAGCAACACATTGTAAACCATCTTTGCGCAAAACAATTCTTAATTTACCTTCAACTCCAGCTTCATAAAACTCGCGGCGTAATTTCTTATAAAAAAATCTAGATTCAGTTTTAAAAACTTTAGTGATATCACATCCAGATGCGTAATAGATCTCAAGAGATTCAATGATGCGGGCAATGACAGCTTTTTGTTGTGGGTCCAGATTCTTTAATGAACGTTCAAAGCAAGAAGCAAAAAAAAAACAAAAGCGGCATTACACCATCCCCTTCTTTAGCTTCTTAATTAGATCTTTACTCATAGGTTGAACAGTCTTTTTCTCCTGTTGGTAAATTTCTTCAAGCTTTTTATATTCGTCCTCAGTATAAGACCTCTCTACCAATTCCATAGGCGTTAATTCAATCTTGTTGTCCTCAATTTTTATATCAAAAATTGCCCCTCTTTTTAAATGAAACCGATCAACAATTTTTTTTGGGATTGTCACTTGGTTCTTGCTTGTCAGAGTAATGGTCATAATGTTTGCCTCCTTGATAACAAGGATACCATACTATCCGTTTTTCCGCAAGTAAGGCAAAGCCTTCTGCTTCTAATTAATTTCTACTATCTTATTCCTTGACGTTTCACCCTTAATGATTTCAATCCGGGATTGAGCAACATCATAATGTTGAGCTAAAAATTTAACTAAGGCTGTATTGGCTTTACCATCCACCGGCGGGGCTGTGAGATAAACCTTCATAATCCCAGCCTCTTGTTTAATGGCATTCTTTGAAGCTTTAGGAATGACCTTTATGGACAAACGCATGCAGTAAGATACTGTATTTTTATATTTACTTCAAGATTATTTTAGAAGAAAGCCCGTTGCCTTAAATAGCCAAAATTACACCTGCCCCCCAACCCCAAATATGTTTTTTGGATCCGCGGGGCCCATATAAATGACCACAGGATGAACCTCACGCATAAAACCTTCATGCTCAATAAGCGCGATCAAGGCCTTATCAACCGTGACCTTTACCCCGCCACGAGCATCCTTCTCAACGTGCATGGCAGAATCCTGCTGGCTTAAGTCGATACCGCCCTCAACCCATGGCTTAACAGAACGCATCGCTGGACTGCCCGCATTTTGATGATGATGTCCTGTTAAAGAGGCTCGCTCAATTGCCTGCTTCACTATTTCCAATAAATGAGGAGAATTTTCGAGGCTAATAGCCATGACACTGTTTGCAGAAAAAGCTTGTGCTTCTTTTCGATATTCTAATCTAACGCCCAATTCCCCCTTTCTCTTTCGATAAAATCCGACAGATGTGACACTATAAATATTCTCAGGCGGTTGGGCTGCCATTCTATATATTTGACTCCCCAAAATCTCATTTTGAGAACGCAAGTTTTCTGCAAGCGAACTAATAAGAGCCCCTCTCTGCTGAGAAGAAATTCCCATCCAATATTGATCCTCTTGTCTGGAACCAACTGAACCAGGCTCACTCATAACAACGCGCATCAGCCCCTCCACGAAATTCTTTAAAAGCGGCTGGCTTGTCATCGCTTCATTAAAATTCTTGACATAATCAATCAACTGATGGATTTCCAAGGAAGATCTTTCATACGTTGACGGCGAATTACTAAACAGACTATCTTGAAGAATAAAACAAGATAGAATATTAAACGCCCATGGGTCCTGGTTATATATACTATACACATTCTCATCTTTGACTGCTTTCTCAAAAAGATCGCCAAGTTGTCTGAAAGTCATCTCAGGATGCTTTTGTTTCCATTCCCCCAAAAGAACACGGAACGCGATACCCCTCTCGTCAACAACATCTCCCAAATCACCTTTGTTCCATCCACGGCTATCCCGCAAACGTAACGCCATTAACCTATCCTGTAATACCCATTGTTCTGACAAACCTGACCTACATTGATTAAACCATTTCCATATCCCCTCGAAACTTCCATAATAACGATACAAATCTTCTGCGTGCCGAGGATCAGTAATTTCAAGAGTCACATCATAAGGGTGCTCGCGATACATGGCCTTAGAATCACGAGATAGTATCCTTAACGTGTATTTGGTTGGCTGCTGCGAATTATCAGGGGTCAAGGTCACTTTAAACTCACCCTTTAAATCAGCGGCATCGACGCCTACAACACGACACCCTAATTTCTTAAAAATCTCTTCCACCTCAAGCCCAAGGGCTTCAGCGATTTGTATTACATCAAAACCCGTTGTCGCGCGCGCAAGCCCCCGTTCTATTTCTCGTAAATTCTCAGGAAGCATTACAGCGCGCGCGCCGTTTATTGCATCTATAACCGCTAATGGATTGGGTGTCTGTGAATCAAACGCACGCACTAACGATGGAAACAAGCTATCTTGTGCATATTCTTTCTGTTGACCGCTTAAATGAACATAACCAATGGGAACGGGTTTTAAATAAAATTTAAAAATTAATCCCGCATATTCCACCACTTCACATGTAAAAAGAACATCCGTTGGGGCAGATGGATTTACGCCGCGTCCTAATGCCATAAGAAAATCCGCCAATCCCTTGATAGACGCAATTTCTGATATGCTTCGTTCAGCAATAATTTTCTCAGGACCATAAAAGATCATCTGGGCCTTTCTTGATGAAACCCCATCTTTAGAAACATATAGTTGATACTGTTCCCTCATCCTAGCTTCAATTTGCCCAATCGTTGTTCTATCCGTTACAGCAACAGGCTCCTTGGACAGCCTTGCTAAATCGGCGCCTTCCCTCATCTGAACAAAACTAATTGTATGAGCTAAATTCTCAACCATTCTTTCTAAGCTTACGGCAGCAGACTTCTCATCCCCTGATAAAACAGGAACAATCCAATCTCTATAATCTTCTTTTATCTGACGAGTCACAGCACCCTTCTTGTCAGCTGAATCAAAACCCCTAAAATAAACTCCAAAAATCATAAGCTCATATTTGCCTTGACCCCCAGACAAAGGAATTCTTTGAATGCCATAATTGCCAACATTAATAATATCCTTATCTGGCGAAACAGGCATCTTTATGTCGATTTGAAACTCCTCTTGCATCCAAGTAGAAATCAATTTCCCTAATTTCTCAATAAACCGATAACTTGAATCTTCTCGTGAAGCTTCAAGAATTAAACTTTTGAGCCTCTTTGCATATTTCGTTCTATCTTGAAGTAATGATGCCTCCGCCGTCATCGCCGCACTAGCATGTCCGTTACCACCTATTAACTGGTTTATTTCTGACAAGGGCCTTACATGAAACTCAAACGTTAATCCCTGAGATTCTGTCACGTTAAATATGAAAAGGAAATCCGTTTGACCCGTTGGGTTTTCTTGTTGTACTAATGTCTGAAGAATATCTGCCAACCTATCAATATCCCCTGGGGTTGATATTATTTTTTCCTTAGTCTCACCATTAACATGGAATTGCATCTCGCATTTTTGTAATGAAAGTAAATCTTTGGAAACCCAAAGCGCATATTTTTCCCGCATAAAATCTTCAATTTCACGAATCGTTCTTCTATCCCTTAGAGAACAAATGCTTTGACGCGGTTTCTTTAAATCAATTTGCTTCTCCTCCTCAACAAACAGAATCGTTTTAGCTAAATTCTCAACCATTCTTTCTAATTTCTTTTCTAGAGACTCCTCGCTCCCTGATAAACTGGCCGCAAGCACCTTTCTATAATCTTCTTTCTGTTGATGCTGTAAAACCAACACTTGAAGATATTGAACAACTCTATTTATATTTGCACCTTTCTTCCATCTCAACATTAGCCCTTTTTTAGTATCATGTTTAACAGTTGTAATAAGTTGACTCTGGGCAAGATATTTATCAACATCATGACCTAAAAAATCATCCTGCTGTGTCAATTGACACCGACCATTTGCAGCTGCTTCTTGTATTTTATCAATGAGTATTCTGATACGCTGAGCTAATCCTCTCTTTGCATCCAAATCAAAACCCCTGAAATAAACCCCCAAAAACATCAGATCATAATAGGGATAGTCCCCAGGAAACATAACCCTTTGCATGCCATAATTCCCTATCTTGACCTGATCTTTCTTTAGTGAGAAAGTTATCGCTATATATATTTGAAAATCTTCTCTCAACCACTGAGAAAAAAAA
>JADFXW010000102.1:0-3952 GCA_015233375.1 Candidatus Omnitrophota bacterium
TTAGAATATCAGTTGCCTGATACAAATCATATGAATAAGACTATTTTAAAGATGGATTTTGAACAAAAGGAGCTCTATCAAGCAGTCTTTTCAATAAATTAGGGTGTCCCTGTGCGGAAGTCAGGAGTGCGGGGCAGATGATTGTGGAAATCCTAATGGGTGTAATGGAGGAGCAAACGCATGTCCAGTTTCAGGAGAGGCTCCAGGGTACACGGAGTGTGATAATGGGAAATGTTCATGTCCAGCGAATAATATAGGGATATGTCCATCAGGTAAACAATGTGGGCCGGATCTTTGCGGCAATGCGAATGGATGCCATATAGATTGTCAAAGTTATCATCAATGCGACGCGGCGACTAATTATCAGTGTGGGTGCGATGATCCCAGTAAAGAGTGTCAAATTCCAAGTACCCTGTGCACAGTTCCTGTAAGAATGAAAGGATATATGTGTGATAAATCACAAGCAGTATACACATGTCCAAAGGATAATAATTATACGGTGAAGATAGGTTGTTCTGCTGGGACAGGCACGTGGAATGTGGGTGGATGTTCTAATTGTGATGCCATGAAGTACTGTTTTAATGGTTGTCCGGCATGTCAATATTTTGATAAAACTCAATGCAAGTGTGTGCCCAATGTCGTTTGTGGGAATAATCAATGTGGGGGGGACAGTTGTGGTAATTCTTGTGGGACGTGTTCGTCAAATCAACACTGCAACAGTCCGGACTCTACAACACCTGGTATGTGCCAAACGGGATGTTCAACCCAGGTGGGGGCACCGATAGAAAATGGCCAAACTTTTTCAACGGCTCTTGCAGGTTCGTCTGATTGGGTTGCAGAAGGAACGGCGGTAAGAGGATTGTGTGCATGTTTGGATTCTCACGATGGAAACAAATCACGTTATTTTACATTGGTATGCACATCTAATGGGATATGGAGTATCGCAGTTGATACTAGCAGTAACTATAATAATGATACAAACACACACTGTTGTTTTGATCCTGCTCAAAACCTGGATCCCAATGGCGCTTCCAGTGCAGGTAGTTGTGGTACTGCTTGTTAAGAAAGAGATAAGGGGACAGGGCTCAAAAATTAGGCGTTACCTCTTCCGTTGGTCCCTCTGGAAGTTACTTTTCCCAACTAATTTCGCCAGTTTCTTGAGTTCTGCGCCAAGCTCTCCTATTTGGGCGACATGGGTGATTTTTTGGTTCATGTTACTCACGATGCCAATGGAAACAGAAACCAGGCCTGCCTTAATGCTATTGCCCTGGCGATCCGTTCCGACGATAAAACCAGCGCGTTGATCCGATTCGTTATAAAAGCTGGGCACTATTTTATCAAAGGCATCGATGATGTCTGAAGAGACAGCATCAACCTTCGCGTCATCACAGATAAAAATAAAATCATCACCGCCCACATGCCCCACAAAAGCCTCTTGTCCGCAGTGACGTAAGGTTGTTTCAATGAGGATACGGGCCAGGGCGCGGATGATTTCATCCCCATGCTCAAAACCATACTTGTCGTTATACACCTTGAATTTATCTAAATCCGCGTAACCGACAGCAAATGGTTTTCCGATATCTATATGATTTTGGAACTCTTCCATAATAGAAGAATTCCCTGGCAGGTGGGTCAGGGGGTTCGCGTCGAGAGATCGGGTTGTTCTCTTGAGGATCATCCGGATACGCGCAAGCAAGGCCTCAGGTTCAAAGGGTTTCACGAGATAATCATCAGCACCTGATTCAATGCCTGTGACCATGTCTTTTGTTTCGCCTTTTCCCGTGAGCATGATGATAGGCAGATGCCGCAACAAAATGTCCCGACGCAGGTGGCGGCAAAATTCAGCGCCATTCATAACAGGCATATTATAATCAGTGATGATAAGGTCAGGATTCTTTGTTTTGACTATATCAAGACCTTCCTGCCCATTATTGGCTTCGAAAGTGGTGAAATGTTCGGATAATGTTAGGTTTAAGACATCGCGGATGTCCGCATCGTCATCGATGATAAGGATTCGTTCTTTACGCATAATTTTTTTCCGGGTTGAGGTGTTCTTCAAAAGCGTTAGGTGAAGAGGGTAAGGTAAAATAAAAGGTAGTACCAGAGCCTTGTTTGCTTTGGACCCATATTTTACCATGGTGTGCAAGGACAATATTTTTAGCTAAAACAAGCCCAAGGCCAGTGCCTTTGACGTTCTGGTTGATTTCATTGTCGACCCTGTAGAATTCATTAAATAAATTTTGTAAGGCTTCAGGAGGAATCCCAATGCCTGTGTCAGAAACGCTTATGAGGGCATAACCATGGTCAAATTCAGAGGCAACAGTGATCGTGATTGTCCCTTCCTGCGGTGTGAATTTGATGGCGTTACTTAAAAGATTAATGAAAACCCGTTCAATTTGAGCGCTATCAACGTAGATTTCTTCAACCTGTGGGGGCAGATTGATCTGTAAATGGATGCTTTTGGCTGATATTTGAGGATTCAATAGATCTGAGACATTATCAGTAATGCCCTTGATTTTATAAAGAGCAAATTTCATTTCTTCTTTACCTGATTCAATGCGCGCAATATCGAGGAGATTATTGATAAGGCCAACCAAATTATCAGAATGGGTATTAATTTTAGCCAATCGTTCCTTGACTGCGGAGGGAATATCGCCTATTTTTCCAGCCATGAGGATGGCGGCATACCCTTTGATGGAGGTCAAGGGGGTCCTTAATTCATGGGAGACCGCAGAAATGAAATCGGACTTCTTTTTGCTGATTTCATTGACCTTTTGTAAAGCCAAAGCCAGTTGTTTGGTACGGTCCGCAACTTTTAGTTCAAGCTGTTGGCTTGAACGAAACACTTTTTCAAACAATTTAGCGTTCTCGATGGACTGGCCGATTTGTCCAGCAAATATGGCAATGAGCTCCTCATCAGCCTCGGTAACAGCTGGTGCGGCGGTGTTATTTCCTACAAAAACGAAACCGATATTTCCGTTTTGGGTAATGATGGGAGAGAAGATAAAATGTTCAGTTTCAAATAACTGGATTAATTTTTCTTTGTTTTTGACAGAACTATTGATAGAAGAAAGAATGGCTGTTCCTTGAGGGAGTTTTTGTAAAAATTCAAGGGTGTCGATTTCTTTTAAGATGGCCTCTGCCTTAGGTTGGGCATATCCCACATTCAGGCGAATTTTTAAGATATCATGTTCATTTTTAGAAGCAATCAGGACATGGCCAAATGCCCAGTCTTCGAAAAGGGTAGGAGATATCCTTTGAAAAATTTCTGTTTCGTTGAGCGCTTGGTTCATTTGCCGTGCTGTTCTTTGCAAGGCATTTAATCCATGGAGCCTTTTGTCCATTTCTTCGCGGATTTTGTTAAGCTCAAGATCCGTGCGGATGATAAGTTTAGCCTGTTCGTCCAAATCATTGAAAGAACGCAAAAGCCCTTGGTTTGTTTCAGCCATTTCTTTGATGATGTCCTCTTTGGTGATGAGCACATACACCAGATAAAGCAGGGCGCACAATAGCGCAAAAACAATAAGGCCAAATGTTAATATAGTTGTACTCATAAAAATTATTTATGTAATGACTAAAATTAAAATGCTATTGTTATGCAAATAAACATCTTTAATATTGTTAAGGGTGCCAAATGGCCCGATCTCTCCATAGGAACACATGCCTGCGATGGGGCTCGTGCTTCCCAAGATATTTCTAATAGTTTGAATTTTATAAAGAGTTTTTTTGCCGGTCATTTTATGACTCGCTAAGGATTCGAAGACCAGGATAAGCTTAGGTTTTTTTTCTCCAAGAGAGGCCTTTATTGATTTTGCGGCTTCAATGGCAGCCTGAATGCAAGAATCCTGGTTACTTATCATCAGGTGAACCTTGGCCCCTTGTAAAGGGCCTTCATCACATACAATACTACCGTCTTCAAGGATGTCAACAGGGTTACGTAACAAATATTGGC
>JADFXW010000102.1:4039-5549 GCA_015233375.1 Candidatus Omnitrophota bacterium
TTCCTAAAAAATGTTTATAGAGAAAGGCTGCTGGCTTATCATCAATGGTACGGATAATGGGACCATCCACCTTGGTGATGATGCGTGGTTTTCCTAAAGGTTTAAAGCCGTGGCCAGAGCTTAATTCAAGGTTTAATGTTCCACCTAAAAGAAGGCCAACAGCAGAATGATGTAATATTTGATCTTGGTATAATTGGAAGATGTTTTTATGTTTAAGGTCATCGCTGGAAATGGCCCCTAATACAGGGAAAATGACACCTAAGGATTCCTTGATTCCCCGGAGGAAGGAGACATTGTTTTTTTCAATGCCTTGGGCAAAGCTGATAAAAGCTTCGCGTTTGTGTGATCCTAAATTTTGAGTGGCCCTGCGGGCCAAATCAAAGCCTGCGTAATGCATGTCTTGGTTTTCAAGATTATTAACCGCCGCAATACCAAAGTGAATATCAGTAGAATTGATTCCGATAATAGTAATGCCATTTGTGGTAACGCCCTCTGGGATGATGAGGCTGCCGCAAGAAGAACCAATTAAATATTTTGGTTTTAAGGTGCGCGTAATGATAGTCGAAAGTTCAGGGATAATATATTCAGGCAAAGCAAAAACGATGATTAAATCTGTTGTGACGGAGTTAAGCTGGTTTTTGACATGAACGCAAGCTTGCAAGATAGCTTCTTGTGCTTGTTGTTCTGGGCTGTAACCAATAGCGATATGGGTAGACAAGAAAACTCCTTAGGATTGAATTGCTTTTCTTTTGATTATAAATTCATGGTAGCGCCTGTCAACGATATTTGTTGACGTGTTGTAAGCTTTGAGATATCCTAATAACTTATTATTTATTGGCCCCATCGTCTAGCCTGGTCTAGGACGTCTGCTTCTCAGGCAGAAAACACCGGTTCAAATCCGGTTGGGGCTACCATATGGGACAGAAGGCTCTTCGGTGAAACAACTGAAGGGCTTTCTTATTGAAGCGCTTAAGGTTACGTCATTTAGGGTCGGGTTCCAAAGTACGAGTTTGATTAATTGGCGTTTTACCTCGACTTTGGAACTCTTGAAGATTTGCGGGGCTTTATTGGCAAGATTGAGCAGATAATTGGCATTTAGGAAGTATTCTTCGTCCGTCCGGCGGAGATTGTTAAGTTTGCCCTCAATGGCTTTTTGTTCGATCCGGTATTTGGTTGACCGTTCTTTAAATTCCTCGCTGGTGATTATCCCGTCCAGTTTGTCCTCGTACATCCTATCGATTCTCATTTCCAATTTTTCATATTCAGCAGTTAATCCTTTATAGACGTTTTCGTAATATTCTTTTTTACCTTGCTGGGTTGATTTCAAGGTTTCCAATATCCCTTTGACGACATTTTCAGGGATATGGATTTGGTCAAAATATTTTGCGAATTGTTCAGTCAATTCTTCTTCCCGGACATAAGGCGCGTCATGTTTGCCTTTGTATTCCGAGCAATGGTAATAAACGTATTCCCTTCCGCTCTTTTTTTGTTTTTTCAGAGGAGTGATGGA
>JADFXW010000103.1 GCA_015233375.1 Candidatus Omnitrophota bacterium
CTGCCACATCACTGACTTCACCAAACCTGGATAATGGGATCCTCTCCAAAACCTTATTTTGGACCTCCTGAGGTATCTTGTCCGTCATACTCGTACGGATATACCCTGGAGCGACACAATTAGCCGTTATGTTCCTGGCTGCTAATTCCTTAGCTACTGATTTAGAAAAAGCAATAACACCTGCTTTACTGGCCGCATAGTTGGCTTGACCTATATTTCCGGTCATTCCAATCACAGACGCAATGCTGATAATCTTGCCCTTACGGGCCTTCAACATCGGCCTGATAACAGCCTTGGTGACATTATATGTCCCTTTGAGATTGACCTTAATGACCGCATCCCAATCACTTTCATCCATTCTTAAAAGCAAATTGTCACGGGTAATCCCTGCGTTGTTGACTAATATATCAATGTGTTTATGAATGTCAAGAATTTTATCAACGGTTTGCTGGACACTCTCCAAACTCGTCACATCACAACCAAAGCCATCTGCTAAAAGGCCTTCAGCGCGAAGAGACGCCGCGACCTCCTTGGTTTGGTCTTCATTGATATCAACGATCAAGGCCATGGCCCCTTGTTGGGCAAAAGCCTTGGCGACGCAAAAACCAATTCCGCGAGCGGATCCTGTGACTAAAACCACTTGATCTTTAAATTGCATAACCGTATATTAGCAGCGAAATTTTTCACTGCAAGTAAAATTTTTAAAAATTTTCTACCTGGTTGCAGAAACTTCAAAAGAAACGCTTTTGGCATCAACAACAGCTAAGGGTTTGTCAACACGCACTGAGGCGCTTACCACCCTTTTTTCAGACATAATAGAAGATAAAATTTTGCTTGCCAATTTCTCTAGTAAAACATATTTTGAACGCTCCACCATCATTTTTACCCTTGAGGCTATGGCCGCATAATCAAGCGCATCTTTCAGTTTATCGGTTGAACAAGCCTGGGATGCCTCATATTCAATCGTTATATTAAGGAAGAGCTCTTGTTTGCTCTTCCGCTCCCAGGCATAGGCACCTATAAACGCATTGACCTTAAGATCATTAATTCTGATGATAGCCATGAAAATTCTCTATTCGTTCAAAGGGCGGACATAAAGTCCGCCCCTACAAGCTATATTTTCTTCGGACACCTGTGGTTTACGCAATGAGGGCCAGGAATTCTCTCCTGGTTGATGGATCCTTACGAAAGATTCCAAGAAGGCAGGAGGTTTTCATGACTGAATTCTGTTTCTCTACCCCACGCATCATCATGCACAAATGCCTGGCTTCAATAACCACCCCAACCCCCAAGGCCCCGGTCACCTTCATTAAGCTAGAAGCAATCTCCCTTGTCAAGTTCTCCTGTACCTGTAGACGTCTGGCATACATGTCTACAATGCGGGCGATTTTAGAAAGTCCTATGATTTTTCCATTAGGTATGTACGCCACATGGGCTTTCCCAAAAAAAGGCAAAAGATGGTGCTCGCACATGGAATACATCTCAATATCCTTCACAATGACCATTTCATCATTCTCTGAAGGAAAAACCGCCTCATTCACCAGGTCATTAATATTGACCTTATAGCCCTGGGTCATGAATTCAAACGCACGGGCTGCTCGCTCTGGGGTCTTCAAAAGACCTGTTCTTTGGGGATCTTCCCCAATAGATTCAATCAATTTCCGGAAATGTTGGTCCATAGAGTGTTTTCTATTAAGTTTATTAAAGATAAAATTTTAACATATTGAATCT
Organism: Candidatus Omnitrophota bacterium; assembly: GCA_015233375.1. Lineage (GTDB taxonomy): Bacteria > Omnitrophota > Gorgyraeia > Zapsychrales > Fredricksoniimonadaceae > JABDGZ01. The sequence continues at coordinate 1,732 of JADFXW010000103.1, forward strand.
TCCCTGTCCATGTTATAATCCTTATCATGTTACCCTATGCTGATAATCATATACACTCGTCCCTTTGTGGTCATGCCATTGGCAGCCCTGAAGATTATGTCAAACAAGCCCTTAAAACAGGCTTGCAGGAAATTGGGTTCTCTGATCATGCCCCTATGGTCCATAAACCGATGCCCCATGTCACCATGAGCCTTAAAGAACTGCCTTTATATCAAGCCATGATTGAGGATGTCCAAAAACAATATGCCACTCAAATCAGCATCAAAATTGCCCTGGAAGCTGATTTTATGCCGGGGTATGAAAATAAAACAGAGGCTATGACCAACAGTTACCCTTATGACTACATTATTGGGTCTGTCCATTTTATTGATGACTGGGCTTTTGATGATCCCGCCCACCGTGAATACTGGAAAAATTATAATGTGGATGATGTCTTTCGCAAATACTATGCGCTTTTAAGACAATCAGCTCAGAGTGGATTGTATCAAATCATCGGGCATTGCGATTTACCTAAGAAATTTGGCGCAAGGCCAAGCCTTGATTTAAGCCATGAAATCAAAGAAACAGCCCGGGTATTTAAAGACTCCGGGGTTGCTATTGAAATCAACACCTCTGGCCTGCGTAAACCCATTGCTGAAATCTATCCAGATTTAAACTCTTTAAAGATTTATCATGATTTTGGCGTGCCTTTGGTCTTTGGTTCAGATGCGCATGATCCCAATGATGTGGGGCGAGATTTTGAAACTGCGGTAAAATGGGCCTTATCTGCAGGATATAAAGAATATGTTATTTTTAAAAATAAAAAAATAGAGAAAGTGTTGCCCCTGCTCTAATCAAACTCTTCACTTTTTCATTAAAGAGCTGACCTTGATTCCTACCGCAGATGTATTGGCACTTTCTCCCAAACTCGAATTGACCGCTGATACCTCATAATAATAAGTGATACTATTATTAAGCCCTGTATTCGTATAAGTAATGATTGTTGTGCTATTTTGGTTAGCAGGACTTGGCACATTTGCTATCTTGACAAATCCAATTGAGGAGTTCACTGTGGAACGACTCACATTATAAGAAGTGGCCCCTACCACTGCTTTCCATGATAAGCTCACCTGCCCATTGCTATACCCTGTAATGGTTACGCCAGAAGGTGCTGCAAAAGGGGTAAAAGTCAATGGTGCCGAATAGGCACTGTTGTTGCCCACTCCATAGACATTGATATAGGTGTTGACGGTATAACTATACGCCACTCCAGCAAGAACTGCCCCATCAATAATCTTATTAGTGGTCGTGTATCCAAGATCCTTCATAACTCCTCCAGCTTGTGTTCTTAAAACATGATACCATCCAGAATATCCTGAAACACCCATCCTGCTGTCCCCTTGCCATGTTAAACTGATCTGGCCTAAAACCTCCTGGGCCGCTAAATTGGTGGGAACAACAGCTGGCGCAAATGGCTCAACAGCCCACTGATTCGAATAAGCGCTGGATAGATTGCTGGAATTAACCGCCGCAACAGCGTAGGTATAGATGATATTATTAGTGACCCCAGTATCTGTGTACGAAATACTGCTTGAATTCGTCTGATTGCTGGGGCTTGCCACACTGATAATAACCGTCCCACTACTACTTGTTCTTCTGACATTATAGGATGTCGCTGTAGCACTGACTGACCAGGTCAACGCAACCTGATTATTACCAGGCATTGCTGAAAGAATCGTCGGTACTGCAGGCGGGGCAACAGGCGCCTGAGGGGTCACGCTATTAGACGCTGCTGAAGCCACGCTCATGCCAACCCCATTGGTAGCTTTAACGCTAAAGGTATACGCTGTGCCATTAGTCAATCCTGTCACTGTAATAGGACTCATTGTACCTGTGGCAATCCTCCCACCTGTTGATGAGGTCACGGTATATTGGGTAATAGCGCTTCCATTAGCCAAAGCCCCACTAAAACTAATGGTCGCCTGAGCATTACCCGCAGATGCTGTCACTATCGTTGGAGGTGAAGGCAAACCCACGGGGATTACACTATTGGATGCTGCCGAGGCGACACTTGTCCCAATACTGTTGGTTGCGGTAACGGTAAATGTATAAGCGCTACCATTGGTCAATCCTGTCACTGTAATAGGACTAGCAGTACCTGTGGCGGTCTTCCCGCCTGTTGATGAGGTCACGGTATATTGGGTAATCGCACTTCCATTGGCCGAGGCCCCGCTAAAACTTATCGTGGCCTGGCCATTGCCTGCAGACGCTGTTACCGTTGTCGGTGGTGCAGGTACACCCGCAGCTCCTACTAAATCTGAATATAAATTAGCCGCATTCAAGGAACCTAAACCTGTGGCTAAATTTAATCCAGGTTGGGCAGGATAACCGCTGCCCAAATAATACCCATTATTACCGGTTGTTATTTGATGAAAATCTGTCGAATACTTATTGCTATTAGCTATCATATATAAGGAAGGGTTAAGAAATCCTATAATCGCCTGATTGGAATGGACCCTCCCTTGATTAACCTGGGCCATCCACGCAGCCCATATAGGCGCTGAAATACTGGATCCCCCATAGCCCACCCATTTTCCGCTAGTTCCTTTTGATACTGTTATAAAAAAAGCGTGAGGACTAATCGCTGGATCTGCGGTCAGAGAAACATCAGGGACATTACGCATGGTTTGTGAAACCTTGGATGCGCTCAGGGCTTGACTGGCCATCGCCCGCTGATAAGAAGGGATGATATTATACTGACTAATACCACCACCGCTATAAATCGAAGCAGCCTCACTCTTATAGGTCCCATCAGCATTAACAGACAAAGCACTTATCCCCACACCTGTCACATAGGGCTGGGAAGATGGTTCATCAGTAGACAAGGTTGCACTTGAGCAATCTTCATAAGCCCCACAATCACCAGAAGCCACAAAAACCTCCTGACCCTGGGCCGCCATTTTCTGAAAAACCTGCTGGTCAAAAGTTTCAATAGGAAACATTGTCTTGGCTGCATACTCAACAATACCCCAAGAACAGCTAATGACCTTGGAGGTGTTGTCATTGGCGATTTTATTCCATTCATCAATCCAACCTGCTAAGCTATTAGGCGCCTCGTACACATATAACTTATTAATAGAATAGGGCGCTATCCCAATGAGTATCTCTATATCAAGGGTCACCTCTTCATTACCACCATTATAGGTAGGCTGACCATTAAAACCATCGATCAGTACATTTTGCAGCATCGCGGTATTGTTATTAGGAAGATTGAATTTTGTCTCATAAGCCGCAATATCACTCATTAAATAGCCATCTAATTCAAAAAGAGCCACATTCTGTAAAGAGTCATTGATAGTTGGGATTGTTTTCATGTTATAGGCTTTTTGAACATCGCTTGGGGAAAGACATGCATAAGCTTGCCCTATGCTATTAACACATTGAGCGGATCCAATCGTCTGAGACTGGACCGATGACTGGTCATGGGCAAGCAGGGTGGTCTGTTTTGTTTGACCAAAGGGATGCAAATGCGGGGTGAATCTCGATAAATTATCAAGCCCGCCTATAGCCAAAACCCTGCCTGCTAATACAGCCTCAACAGTGGGATCAGCACTAGGGGCCCTGAACATAGTCCCATCAGCCTTTGTGTAATGATTAATATTTAACTTAAAAGCCCGCTGATACCTCATAATAATAAGTGATACTATTATTAAGCCCTGTATTCGTATAAGTAATGATTGTTGTGCTATTTTGGTTAGCAGGACTTGGCACATTTGCTATCTTGACAAATCCAATTGAGGA
>JADFXW010000104.1:0-2282 GCA_015233375.1 Candidatus Omnitrophota bacterium
ATGGGTCACCTATTAGAAGGCTTCTGTCAAGCGAAAAAAGCGCCGCCCGTCGATAAAATAATTTCTTCTCTTTTGAATTTTGAATGGGTAGCAAAGCTTAACCTTACGCGGGGCCTGTCTTGGCCGGCGTGTTAACGTGCTCCTCTTGGCAAAGCAAAAACAGGCATTGGGCCTATACTGCCCGTTATTAAGAAACTTACCAACGTTAAGACAACTGGTGCCCTGCGCATCGTCATCCCCCCTCTTTATAGTATACAATCTAAATAAGGGGTTTAAGGGCCCAGACCCTTGTTTTTGAGAAAACGCTTTTTTTTAGATTTATCGTCGGTAATATAAAATGAGAGATGGATTTTAATGAAAATTTCTTAAAAATTGAATCTTAGCAAATGCGTGGGAGCTGTTCGCCGCTTATCATATCTAAAATACGACTGGAACCAATACAGCTTTGAAGCACCACTATTGGTTTCTTTTCGGCTTGGATTTGACCTATACGGGCAGGTTGGAAATCTTCAGAAAATGGTTTTAATATTTCTAAAGCCTGTTGGGCCTGATGCTCAGGTAGAACCAAAACAAAACGCCCTTCATTCGCGACATAAAGAGGATCAAACCCGAGCAGCGCACAAGCTGACGCCACGTCCTCTCGCACAGGCACACTTGATTCGTCAATGCTCATGGATAAATTTGCCGCTTGCGCAATTTCATTAAGCGCGCTGGCCAGGCCTCCACGCGTTAGATCACGCAGGCAATGGATCTCTATCCCTCCTTTAAGCAAGGCCTGTACCGGCGCACTTAAAGCAGCACAATCACTTTCTATCACGGTTTCAAATTCAAGGCCTTCTCTGGAGGCCATAATAGAAATACCATGACGCCCTAAATCTCCATTAATAATAATGGCATCCTTAGGTTGAACAGACACGGGGGCAATGGTGTAGGGATGTTCAATCACACCAATTCCAGAGGTGTTAATAGATATCACATACCCTTTGCCTTTATCCACAACCTTGGTATCGCCTGTCACAATCTGGACACCGGTGCTATCCGCTGCCTCTTTAATGGATTGCACAATCTTCCATAGGATCGTCATAGGCAGGCCTTCTTCTAAAATAAAACCTAAACTCAAATATAAAGGCCTGGCCCCTGACATGGCCAAATCATTGACCGTACCAAAAACAGACAGCTTCCCAATATCTCCGCCTGGAAAAAAGATCGGCTTAACCACAAAAGAATCTGTCGTGTACGCGATTTTAGAAGAAGGAAGATTTAACACCGTTGAGTCATGCAAGCCCTCTTTTGGTTTTGGACCAAAAGCCTTGGTAAACATCTGCTCAATCAACTGCTGCATTAATTTGCCACCGCCGCCATGCGCTAAAAGCACTTGCGGGTATTGTTGGATTGGGAAAGGACAAGTCCATGATTCCATTTAAGAATTCCTTTTATACCTGTAATAAGCCGCACAAGCGCCTTCAGACGAGACCATAGTAGCCCCTAACGGATGTTCTGGCGTGCATTTTGTGCCAAAGGCCGCGCATTCATGCGGCTTTCTTATCCCTTGTAAAATAAGGCCGCTGATACATTCCGGGCTTTCATGCGTATTAATAGTTGTTACATTAAATTTAAGCTCTGCATCATAATCCCTAAACTCTGCACGAAGCCCTAAACCGCTTTGAGGGATTTCACCAACCCCGCGCCATTTACGCGGGATCACGCCAAAAACCTTAGCTATCAAATCCTGGGCTTCACGATTGCCTTCTCTGGTCACAGAACGCGCGTATTGATTTTCAACCTCAAAACGGCCTTCCTCTAATTGCTTGACACACATCGCAATGCCTTGCAAAAGATCTAACGGCTCAAAACCCGTCACCACCACAGGCACCTTATATTTAGCCGCGATAGGCAGATACTCATGATACCCCATGACCGCGCACACATGACCTGCAGCCAGAAAACCTTGGACCCTGTTATTCTTTGAGGACAAAATAGCTTCCATGGCAGGCGGTACCAACACATGCGAAACTAATAAAGAAAAATTTCTTAAACCAAGCGTCTTTGCCTGATAAACCGCCAGGGCATTGGCAGGTGCTGTTGTTTCAAAGCCCACCGCAAAAAAAACAACTTCTTTATCCTTATTCTCTTGCGCTATTTTAACCGCATCCAGAGGAGAATAAACAATCCGCACATCTGCTCCTTGGGCCTTCAGAGATAAAAGATCCGTTGAGGAGCCAGGCACGCGTAACATGTCGCCAAAAGAACAAAAAATCAGATCTTTTTGACTGGCGATAAAT
>JADFXW010000104.1:2292-4081 GCA_015233375.1 Candidatus Omnitrophota bacterium
GCCCGGTCAATAGTCTCAAGAGAAGTGACACAAACAGGACAGCCTGGGCCGTGGACTAATTCAATCTGTTTCGGTAAAAGGGTATCAATCCCGTATTTGACAATCGAATGCGTCTGACCCCCGCAGATTTCCATCATGACCCATGGCCTGGTTGTTATCCGATGGATTTCATCAAGAAGGCACCGGGCCAGTTTTGGGTCTCTGTATTCATCTAGATATTTCATTTACGGGCCCTCAAGCGTTTCCATTTCTTTTAAATCATCAAATATCTTCATGGCCTCGGTCTCGTCAATAACACTTAACGCGACCCCCGCATGAACAATCACATAATCGCCCACCTTGGCCTTGGGAACAAAGCTTAAAAGTACTTCTTTAAAAATACCGCCAAAATTAATACGGCCTTTTTTATTTAAAATATCAGCATCTGAACCTGTGATGCTTTCAATTTTGCCTGGAATCGCAAGACACATTTTTCATCCTCCTTGCAGCAATAGATATCTGCCCTAACGCAATCCCGCCGTCATTAGTCGCCACCTGCTTGTGCCAATAAGGACAAAAACCCTCTTGCCCTAAACGTTCAATAGCCCTCTCTATCAAAAATTTATTTTGGAAACAGCCGCCGGAGAAGACTATCTTACTCTGGCTGGATAATCGTGCGACTTCTACAATTATCTCAACTAAGGTCCTGTGAAAACGCGTGGAAACCGTTGATAGCGTTTGAGGGTCACGAAAATCTTTAATAATCCCCTCTAACATAGGGAGCCAATCAATCACAAGGCCTTCTTGCTCTGATACTATTCTATAACAATATGGCGGTAAATCCAAATAAGGACGTGCCTCAAACTCTAAACACATCGCAGCCTGGCCTTCAAAACTGTTTTGATGGCATAGCCCAATAATAGATGAAACCGCGTCAAAAAAACGGCCCATGCTCGAGGTTAACGGCGTATTAATCTTCTGCTCAATCATTTTCTTTAAAACCGCTAATTCTGAAACACTGAATTCTTTGATACAAGGCAAATCAGAAAAGCCGGCCCACTGGCCTTGACCTAATTCGTAAAGCACGCCTAACGCAGCACGCCTTGGCTCTTTGATAGCTATTTCACCACCCGCTAACGCAAAGGTCCTTAAATGCGCAAAACGCGTATATTGCCCTTCTTTTATTTTTAGGAATTCGCCGCCCCAAATAGTCCCATCATCGCCAAAGCCTGTGCCATCAAAGCAAACACCCAACACATCATCGGTTATATGGTGCTCCGCCATACAAGAGGCAATATGCGCGTGGTGATGTTGCACCTCAAGGACTTCCATATTCCTCGTATGGGCGTATTGACTGGAGGCATAATCAGGATGCTTATCACAGATAATCTGCTTCTTTGGGGAATCATAGATAGACTCAAGCGAGGCTATTTCTCGCTCAAAGACTTTTCTTGAAATCTCGTTATCTAAATCACCGATGTGTTGACTGACGACAACACCGTCTTCCAGACCTATCGCAAAAGCGTTCTTCAAATGCGCGCCCACCGCGATTATTTTATTGGTATCTAGGCCAATGTCCACCGGTAAGGGCGCATACCCTCTGGATCGACGGATAATCGACACATCTTCCCCTATCACTTGAACAATAGAATCATCCACTTGACGGACAACAGGCCTGTCATGGACTAAAAAGAAATCTGCAAGTTGTTTTAAACGGTTGAGTGCGTCTGTATTATCAATACACACCGGTTCTTCACTCAAATTACCGCTGGTCGCAATCACGGGCTCGCCTAATTTCTTCATCAAAATA
>JADFXW010000104.1:4147-5465 GCA_015233375.1 Candidatus Omnitrophota bacterium
ACTGATTCAGCAATCTTAGTAACCTTCTCTAATTTACTCAATAACACGATGGGAGCGCTGCTGGATTGAAGGGTTTGTTCTTCTAATACGGAAACACGGACATACTTCTTTGTTATTTCAACAGAAGGCATCATCAACGCCAATGGCTTATACCAACGCGCCTTACGATGGCGAAGAAGTTCGACCGCCTTCTCATTTAAAGCATCGGCCATCAAATGAAAACCGCCTATCCCTTTCACAGCCACGATATGTCCTTGTTTGATGAAATCAACTGCCGTATCTACAGCATGGGATGCCTCAAAAAGCAGCTTTCCTTGATTGTCTAAAAGCATCACTTGAGGCCCACACACAGGACAGGCATTAGGTTGGGCATGAAAACGACGATCTTTCGGGTTATCATATTCGGCCTGGCATTGCGGGCACATCACAAAACCCTTCATCGTTGTGTGGGCGCGGTCATAAGGAAGATGTTCTATAATAGAATACCGTGGCCCACAATGCGTGCAATTAGTCAATGGGTATAAATAGCGACGATTAGCTGGATCAAATATTTCATGAATACAATCCGCACAGGTGGCTATATCAGGCAAAACAAGGGCCTTATGCTCGTCCTTATCTTGACTGGTGAGGATTTGAAACTGCTCAAAACCTTGCCAAAGAATGTCTTTCATAAACATTTCTGTAATCAGGCAATGCGTCGGAGTCTTCTCTCGCAAAGCCTTCATAAAGGACTCCAGGACAATCGGGGCCCCTTCCATTTCAATATAAGCGCCATACGAGGTGTTTTGAACAAAACCCTTTAAGCCCAATTCTTGGGCAAGACAAAACACCCAAGGCCTGAAACCAACACCTTGGAGACGACCCCGCAGATTAATACTGACTGCTTTCATGCCTGCTTGATAGAGGAACATATTAATTCAACCGCCTGGTCGACACAGGAAAGAACGTGAGCTGAGAGCTTGTCCCCAAACTCAAAATTACTCCCACGTATAGAGCAAAGCTCTATATTTAATGTTTTATGAAAAATTTGACGGGCCATGTCCAAACACAGGCCTGCAGATAAATGATGCGACGATGCCGCCCTGCCTGCTGTGTCATTGGAATGAATACGCCTTAAAGAAACCTGTACGCCTTCAACAGCAGCATCTATCAAAATGATCTTGGAAAAGACAAGCATCCCATCGATGTCCTCAACATGAAGCTGTTGAGTCACCCAGACCTTGACCCCTTTAAGGCCTTTGGCTTCAATCAATTGGGCAATATAAGGCCCCACCCCATCATCGCTGCGTAAAGTGTTCCCAATGCCGATGACTAAAAC
>JADFXW010000105.1:0-2397 GCA_015233375.1 Candidatus Omnitrophota bacterium
TGATTCTGATCATAAACAACGATTGATTCAAATCATCAAGTATCATTATTATTTACAATATTTACGTTTTCTTGAAATTGATCTAGCCATTAAATATTTGGAAAGTTCATGGGGATTAATGCTCAATGATCCAGGGAATGCGGTGGGCAGCAATCAAATTAATTGGAAGGAATTAGAATATTATCAAGTCCTTAAAAACAGACTCAAAGATAAAACTAAAGAACCGGATATCATTGAAATTCGTAAACATTATGAAATTGACGCCCCAGAAGAATATTGGCAAGAATTACGAAATAAGGTTGAGCGTTCTTATGCAACAGCTTTAAAATGGGCAGCAGATATTAGGAATAATTATGACCCTGAATTTTTACAGTATTTTGGTGTGACTGAGCCAGGTCAACTTGAATTTATTTGTTATCGTGTTGCTTGGCATGTGGGTTCACAAGATGCTGAGGATTTAGTCCCGTTGGTGATTATCGGCAGAAAGTTTATTGAAATCAGGGGATTTGTTGCGGAAAAGGTGCTGGAAGGTGAATTTATTATTTATGGTAATCAGTTATATCCCTTTAATGTTGTGGCTCCAGACAAGTTTTCTAATAAGCTTAAAAGTCTTGAGAAAATTCGAGATTTATGCAGGGGAAAAAGGGGTTGGAGATCTACTTGGTTAGATTTCGAAATCCATAAAATTATCAATGGAGCTCCTCCTGCAAAAATAACACCGCCAATGAGTTTTCAGTCAAAAAGTTCGTGGCAAAGATCTCATAGAGATAAAACAGGCGGGGTTGACTTTAGATCAAAAAAATTGCCTTTAGAAGCCCATGGAGATATTATCAAATTCCATTTAGATAAGAATCAGATCAAAGCGCTTTTAGAGTCTCCTGGTTTTAAGCCTGTTATCGTCCATTGGGATCCATCTATTGATGTCCCAACCTTTTTAGGTGAGAATTCTTAAAATTATCACCATCGAAGAGCTTATGATATAATATTGAAAATTTAAAAGATGTAACCCTATGATTACCACTATTAAAATCGCTTCACGAAAAAGTCCTTTGGCCTTGGCTCAGGTCCAGGACATCATTCATGGTCTTAAGGTTTTAGGCGGCCCAATGGAATATCAAATCATTCCTATGGAAACCACGGGTGATAAAGATAAAACAACCCCATTAACAAAATCCACGGATGATTTTTTTACGGATGCCATTGATAAAGCTATTTTAGAAGGTCAGGCCCATGTGGCTATACACAGCGCTAAGGATTTGCCTCAACAGTTACGCCCAGGACTCAAGGTTTTTGCCTTAACAAAGGCTTGGGATAACAGGGATACGTGGGTCAGCAGATGCGCGTGGAAGGATTTGCCTTTAAACCCTAGAATTGGTACAAGCAGCCTATTGCGCCAACAGGAAATTTTAAAATTGCGTCCTGATGCGGTTATTGTTCAGGTGCGTGGTACGATTGGAGAGAGGCTTCAATTAATTAAAAATAATGTTGTGGATGGGGTTGTGGTGGCGGCTTGTGCCCTGAAACGTCTTGGCCTCGAATCAGAAATTAAAGATTATTTTTCATGGACGCCAACCTTGATGCAAGGGCAGCTGGCTGTTGTAGGCAAAAGCGACGCCATTAGCTTAGAGGAAATCTTTTCTGTCCTTGATGATAGAAGAAAGCCGCAATTCCTTTATTGTGGTACCCATCCTGAAATTTATGGCCCTGTTTTTCATTGGCCGATGATTGAAATAAGACCTGTTGTTTTAACAGAAGGTCAACAAAAGGATTTATGCCAGGCTTTTGATGCGGCAGAGATGGTGGTGCTGACCAGTCCTTATGCTGTTGAATATTTATTTAAAATATTGCTGTCTCATCAGGCGGCTATTCCATTAGAAGATAAAATTTTTGCCGTTATAGGTCAAACGACAAGCGAGGTTTTGCGTCGATATAAGACCGCTCCTCAAATTGTGGCTCAGGAAGAAACGGCCAAAGGGCTAAGGGATGCTATCGTTGGACAAATGAATGTATCATCCAAGCGCATCTTATTTCCTCGTTCAACACTTTCTAATCCTTTTTTGAAAGACGCATTGAATTCTCTGGGCGCCCAAGTCTTCGAGGTATCTATTTATGAAAATATAAAACCTCTTAAAAGGGATTTGCCCTCCATGGATTTTAAAGGGGTCATTTTTACAAGTCCTTCAATAGTGCGGAATTTTTTGTCAGATTATGATAAAATACCTGACTATTGGAAAATTATTGCCCGTGGGCCAGTTACTTTAAAAACTTTACATGAAGCGGGGTATACGCATGCCATATCGTTATCGTAGGTTAAGACAATCTTCAGTTATTCGGGATTTGGTCCGTGAAACCCAAATCTCTGCCCATGATTTTATACAGCCTTTTTTTGTGGTTGAG
>JADFXW010000105.1:2428-4064 GCA_015233375.1 Candidatus Omnitrophota bacterium
CGTTATTCACCAGACGTATTAATTAAAAATATTGAAGGATTTATCCGCTTAGGTGGACAAGCGGGCTTATTATTTGGCTTATCAAGAAAAAAAGATTTAAGCGGGCAGTATGCCTATGCCTCTCATAATCCTGTTATTGCTGCTGTCAAAGCGATAAAAAAATATTTTCCACAGTTTTTTCTTATCACGGATGTGTGTTTATGTGCTTATATGAGCCATGGGCATTGCGGTATTGTTGAGGGGCAAAGGGTCGATAATGATAAGACCTTGTCCGCGCTTTCCAAGATGGCTTTGGCCCATGCGAATGCCGGTGCTGATATGGTCGCACCCTCTGATATGATGGATTTTCGTGTGGCAGCTATTCGAGAAGCCTTGAATAAAGAACATTTTAAGGACATCGGGATTTTGTCCTACGCTGTTAAGTATGCTTCAGCGTATTATGGGCCTTTTCGTGAAGCCTTACATTCTGCCCCTGGTTTCGGGGATCGAAAAACCTATCAGTTAGATCCTGCTAATAGTCGAGAAGCATTAAAAGAGGCCAAACGGGATGTTGAGGAAGGGGCGGAAATGGTGATGGTTAATCCTGTATTAGCCTATTTAGATATTGTCTCTTCATTAAGGCGTGTTTTAGACGTGCCTATTGTGGGTTATAATGTGAGCGGCGAGTATAGTATGGTTAAGATGGCCTCGCTTCATGGGCTCGTTGATGAGAGGGCTATCGTGATGGAAAATTTAACCTCCATTAAACGTGCAGGAGCGGATATCATTATTTCTTATCATACTGAGGATGTTTTAAAATGGCTTCAATGAAACACGATAATCGTCAAGCTTGTCAAGTTATGGTTGGCGGTGTCAATAGCCCGGTAAGGGCCTTTCAAGCAGTGGGTGGCAATCCATTGGTCATGGCCAAAGGATCTGGCAGCCGATTGACTGATATTGATGGTCATAGCTATACGGATTATTGCTTGTCGTGGGGGGCTTTGATTTTAGGTCATGCTCATTCACAGGTGATGAAGGTTATCCAACAGGGGCTTGGGCAGGGAACAAGTTTTGGTACAACCACAAGGCCTGAAATTGAAATAGCGGGTTTTATTGTCAAGCATGTCCCATCGGTTGACATGGTCCGTTTTGTTAATTCTGGCACTGAGGCTGCCATGAGTGCTGTGCGATTGGCCCGTGGTTTTACTAAGAAATCAAAAATCATCAAATTTGATGGTTGTTATCACGGGCATAGTGATGATCTTTTAGCCATGGCAGGGTCAGGGGTTTCGTTTTTATCATCCTCATCCAGTAAAGGAATCCTTCAAAGTCATTTGAAAGACACCTTAAGCCTGCCTTTTAATGATATAGACACCTTACATCAAATGATTGAGCGTTATCATAAGGATATAGCTTGTGTTATTCTTGAACCAGTGCCAGGTAATATGGGGGTTGTTGTTCCTTGTAAAGATTTCTTGAAAAGCTTGCGGGCTTTGACTAAAAAATATAGAATTGTATTGATATTTGATGAAGTGATGAGTGGTTTTCGATCCCAATTAGGCTGTGTTCAGGCTGATTTAGGGATTATTCCAGATTTGACTTGTCTTGGAAAAATTATTGGTGGTGGTCTTCCAGTTGGGGCCTATGGAGGCAGGCG
>JADFXW010000105.1:4158-5272 GCA_015233375.1 Candidatus Omnitrophota bacterium
GGTCTTGAGGTCTTAAGGAATTTGACCCCAGGTTTATATAACTCGTTAAATACCGGATGTGATCATTTTGTTGAGACAACAAATGTTCTTTTAAATAAAATTGGGGCAGCAGCTCATTTATCCTATTATCATAGCATGATTAGTTTTCGGTTTAGGAAAGCCCCTGTTTATAATTATATTGATGCAAAGGATGCTTCTTCGTCCAAGATATATGATCAGCTATTTCATTATTTATTAAAGGCTGGGGTTTATATGCCTCCAGCAGATTTGGAATCATTTTTTGTTTCTATGAAACATACGGATTTGGATTTAAAAAGATTAACGAGATATATAGTGGATTTTTTTAAAAGTCATCAGGGGGTTTCCAATGGCCTATCAAATGGGAAGTAACGAGCAACGCAGCCAACCGCGTTTTAGTGTTGATTTTCCTGTGACCATCAAGGTTGGTACGCAATTGACTGTTAAAGGTCAGATTAAAGACCTTTCAGGAAGCAGCGCTTTTATTAAAATTAAAAATAATATTTACTTGAATGTGAATGATGAGGTTGGTATTGTGATTCAAACAGCTTTAGATGAAGACGCGGTGTTAGAAGGAACGGCTCATATTTCACGTATTGTTCCTGGTGAAGGTTTTGCGGTTTATTTTACGAAAATAAATGAAGCTTCCACCAAGTGGCTTAAAAAGTTTATTCAACAGGCTGGTTAATAATTTATTTTTTAACAATCCCCACTTGACAAAGATCAAGATGAGGGAAGATAAAGAAGGAGAGAAAGTATGAATCAATTATTATTATCATTAGTTATTGCTGCATTTGTGTTAACGGGCAGCTGTTTTGCGCAAGCGCCACAATCAGCAGCCGCGCCATCGCCATCTTCCGCGCCTGCAGCAGCTGTTGAAAATGCTAAATCAGTAGGTAAACCAGCAGGGCATCATGAGCGTCATCCAGAATTACATAAGGCATTAAGAAAGCTAAAAATTGCCAAACAAGATTTGGAAAAAGCAGCTCATGATTTCGGTGGGCATAGGGTTAAAGCCAGGAGACTCTAAAAGCGCTTTGATCTGATTCTTATCTAAATGGAATTTGATAATATCTCCATGGGCTTCTAAAGGTAA
>JADFXW010000106.1:0-1403 GCA_015233375.1 Candidatus Omnitrophota bacterium
GCTTATAGAAGCACTTATCCAATTAACACGTTTAACGCAAGTTCGATACAGGGTTTGAGATGTTATTTTTGAAAACTACTGTTGCCTAAGCCAATCTTCGTCACCGATTCTTAAAAGACAGCCCGAAGGGCGTTGTCTTTCTGAAAAATTAGAAAAGATTGGCGGAAAAAGGCAACGCGTAGTTAAAAAACAATATCTCAAACCCTGTATCGAACTTGCGTTCATTTAAAGAAAGTAACTGCCTATGCGAATCCTTGTTATTGAAGATGAAGTCAAAATAGCCCAATTTATTAAACGCGGCCTTAAAGAAGAAGGCTATGCTATTGATACAGCCCAAGACGGACAGGAAGGGTATTCCCTCGCAGGTTCCAATGAATATGACGCCATTATTTTAGATTTGATGTTGCCTAAAATGGATGGCCTGACCTTGTGCAAGACGCTTCGCAAGGAAGGCAACCAAACCCCTATTATCATGTTAACAGCCAAGGACACGGTTAAAGACAAGGTTAAGGGGCTTGATTCTGGGGCTGATGATTATTTAGCGAAACCTTTTGCTTTTGAAGAACTCCTGGCCCGGTTAAGGGTGATGTTGCGAAAAAAAGATGGGCGCCTCCAAACCCAGTTAAAGGTGGATGATTTGACCATGGATCTTTTGACGCATCAAGTCACCAGGGGTGGTCGTGAGATTGAATTGACTGTTAAGGAGTATGCGTTATTAGAATACCTGATGCGCAATGCAGGCAATATTGTGACCCGTACGATGATATCTGAGCATGTCTGGGACATTAATTTTGATACATTCACCAACGTCATTGATGTGTATATTAATTACCTTCGTAATAAAATTGACAGTGATTATTCCGATAAATTGATTCATACCGTGCGCGGCAAGGGTTATCTTCTTAAAAAATAAAAATGCTTCTTCATTCCATTCGTTTTAAGATCGTCCTGTGGCATATCTTTATCCTGTCCTTGGCCATGCTGACCTTTGGGACGCTGTTGTATCAAGGTGTTCATCGCAAGATGTCCCAAGACATGGATTATATTTTACGTTCACGTGCCAGAGGCATTGTTCAATCCATCGACACTTATTGGGAAACCAAGCGCCTTCAGGTTATATCAGGTGAATCCAAGCCCCATTTTACTAAAGAGGGCAATACCCATTTTATCAAAATAGCCAGGCGATGGGTCGAGGAGAAGAGCAGTGATCCTAATTTGATAAGTATCATTGTTAGGATTTTTGACGCTCACGGCAACCCCATTGCTTCTTCCAAGGCCATCCCCATAGAACATCTTTATTCCAGGACATTTAATGATGTGAAAAAAGGGGCTGAACATTTTGAGAATGCTTCGTTTACAGTGAATGACAAGCCTTCTTCATTCAGGCTTTTTACAACCCCGGT
>JADFXW010000106.1:1433-5251 GCA_015233375.1 Candidatus Omnitrophota bacterium
GGTGGCAAGCCCTTTAAGCCAATTGAATACAGTCTTGCGCAATATTGGTTTGTCCCTGCTTATTTTATTGCCTTTGACGGTCATTTTAACAGGTTTAAGCGGTGTTTTTTTGGTCCAGTTGACGCTCAAGCCCGTGGATCAAATGATTGAGACGATACATCAAATAACAGCAGAGAATTTAAAACTAAGGCTTAAAATGCCTGGCACAAAGGATGAGATAGAATCTTTAGCCAAGACGTTTAATGAAATGATTGCCCGTCTTGATGAGGCATTTACTTCTCAAAGGCAATTCATGGAAGATATTTCCCACGAGCTCAAAACCCCTTTATCGGTCCTCAAGGGTGAGTTAGAGGTGACATTAAAGAGGATCCGTTCCACCCAGGAATATGAAACAACCTTACAGAGCAGTCTTGAAGAGGTCAATACATTAGTCGGCATGGTGGAAAATCTTTTGACACTGGCGCGTTTTGATTCGAAAACAACAACCCTTTTGCCTGTGCCTTTGGATATGAATTTATTGATAAAGGATACGGTGGATACGATACAGGTGTTAGCCCTGCAAAAAGGCATTACTCTTCAATATAATGGGGCGAGTGTCGTGGAAATAAACGCGGATAAGAACCAGATGAAAAGGATGATGCTTAATATTTTGGATAATGCCATCAAATACACCCCATCAGGTGGCAAAGTGACGGTTAATCTGCGTTCTGAGCAGGATTCGATAGTGATAGAAATTATTGATACGGGTATAGGAATACCGGAAAATGATTTGCCGCGTATTTTCGATCGTTTTTACAGGGTGGACAAGTCCCGCAGCAGTGTTGGTTTTGGTTTAGGCTTAAGCATCGCGCGGTCTATAGCGATGGCGCATGGAGGCAGAATTTCCGCAATACCCAATAAACCCCAAGGCACCATGTTCAGTATCACACTCCCCTTATTGAGGCACCCATCGTAGAGCCGCCATTTATGACGTCTCTTTAATAGGAATTCAGTGCCCTGACGTATCTTTATTTTGACATCTTAGAGGTCTTTCTATATAATTGAGACCTTATAATTCAACAACGTGAAGGGAATGATGCTATGAGTAAAACGATGTTTGAGAAAATTTGGGAAGACCATCTGGTGCGGGAATCGCAAGGGGATACTTCCTTAATATATATTGATTTACACCTGATTCATGAGGTGACAAGTCCTCAAGCTTTTTCGGGTTTAAGGGAAAACCGCAGGCAGGTGCGCTGTCCCCAAAAAACCGTGGCGACCATGGACCACAATGTATCTACCAAGACACGGGACATGGCCAGGGTTGATGCTGTTTCAGCTAAACAAATGACGACATTATCTAAAAATTGCCAGGAATTTGGGGTCAAGGTCTATGATTTTGATGATAAAGACCAAGGCATTGTGCATGTCATAGGGCCTGAACAGGGCTTGACCTTGCCTGGAATGACCATTGTTTGTGGAGATTCCCATACAGCGACGCATGGCGCTTTTGGTGCATTGGCCTTTGGGATTGGGACCTCCGAGGTTGAGCATGTATTAGCCACCCAAACCTTACAGCAAAACAGGCCTCGGACGATGTTGATTAATGTGGATGGCGAATTAGGGAAATGGGTGACAGCCAAAGATATTATTTTGTATATTATTGGCCAGATTGGGACAGCAGGCGGCACAGGTTATGTGATTGAGTATGCGGGTTCTACTATTCGAGATCTTTCCATGGAAGCGCGCATGACCATCTGTAATATGTCTATAGAAGCCGGTGCCCGTGCGGGTATGATTGCTCCTGATGATGAGACGTTTAATTATATTAAGGGCCGTGATTTTGTGCCTAAAGGCGGGGATTGGGGTAAGGCTGTGGCTTATTGGAAAACATTGCCCAGTGATCCGGGTGCTAAATTTGATAAGGTCATTAATATTAAGGCAGAAGATATTAAACCCATGGTTACTTGGGGAACCTCTCCTGGGCAGGTGATAAGTGTTGATGGGGGTGTTCCTGATCCAGAATCAATGAAGGATGAAGTCGAGAAGACCGCAGCCCGCAATGCTTTAGCTTATATGGATTTAAAGCCTGGCACAAAGATAACAGACATCAAGATTGATAAGGTCTTTATCGGTTCTTGCACCAATGGCCGCATTGAAGATTTACGCGTTGCGGCAGAGATTATTAGGAACAGGCGTGTTGCTCCAGGCATTGAAGCGATTGTGGTGCCAGGTTCAGGCAGGGTACGGCTTCAAGCAGAGAAGGAAGGTTTGGATAAAATTTTTACGAATGCAGGCCTGGAGTGGCGATATGCTGGCTGTTCCATGTGCCTGGGCATGAATGATGATCAATTAAAAAAAGGCGAACGCTGTGCCTCGACGAGTAATAGAAACTTTGAAGGCCGTCAAGGCCCAGGAGGCCGCACCTATTTAATGAGTCCTCAAATGGCGGCCTTGGCTGCTGTTGAAGGCAAAATCACGGATATAAGGACCTATGGAACCATTTAAAACGCATACAGGTATTGCCGCATTCTTAAACCGCGTTAATATCGACACAGATGCCATCATCCCTAAACAATTTTTAAAGAAAATTGAAAAGGCAGGTTTTGGCAAACATTTGTTTCATGAATGGCGGTATCTTGATTATGAAGGCACACAGGAAAACCCTGATTTTATTTTAAACAAGGAGCCTTACAGAAAGGCAACCGTTCTTGTTGCTCGTGACAATTTTGGCTGTGGGTCAAGCCGTGAACATGCCCCATGGGCCTTGGGTGACTTTGGCTTTAAAATCATCATCGCTCCTTCTTTCGCGGATATTTTTTACAATAACTGTGTCAAAAACGGTATCTTATTGGTGCGTCTGAAATCTAAAGAAGTAGAAGAGGTGTTTACCTTTGTTGAGAACAATAAAGGGGCTGTTATTTCTGCCCATCTGCCTGATCAAACCGTGACTGCAGGTAAAAAGACATATTCTTTTTCCATTGACGCATTTAATAAGGAATGTCTTTTAAAAGGTTTGGATGGCATTGGCTGGAGTTTACAATTTGAAGATAAAATTTTAGCCTATGAAAACAATATCAAGACCCTTTATCCATGGTTAATGAGAACATAAATATTTCCTTCCCTCGAAAATTTTCTTCAATAGTCGTTGATGGCGACGATCGTTCGCCTAACAGGTCCTTGCTTAAAGCCACTGGTTTTAAGGACGAAGATTTCAAGAAGCCTCAAATTGGAGTTGTGTCTACCTGGAGCAATTTGACCCCCTGCAATATGCACATCGATAAACTTGCTTTGAAAGCGGCAGAAGGCGCGAACAAAGCGGGTGGTCGGGCCATTATTTTTGGCACCATCACGGTTTCTGATGGCATTGCCATGGGTACTGAAGGTATGAAATATTCCTTGGTTTCGCGTGAAGTGATCGCGGATTCCATCGAGACGGTTACTTCAGCGGAAGGTTTTGATGGGCTGGTCGCTATAGGCGGTTGCGATAAGAACATGCCTGGGTGCCTGATGGGGATGGTTCGGTTAAACCGGCCGTCTGTGTTTGTGTATGGGGGGACGATTTTACCAGGGTGTTATAGAGATAAGAATGTTGATATTGTTTCTGTTTTTGAGGCCGTGGGTCAACACGCGACAGGTGGAATCAATGACCAGGAGTTTAAGGCTATTGAAGACTGCGCTATTCCAGGCCCTGGTTCTTGCGGGGGGATGTATACAGCCAATACCATGGCCAGTTGTATTGAAGCCATGGGGATGAGCCTTCCGAATAGTTCTATGCAGATAGCTGTTTCTAAAGAAAAAGAAATGGATTGCATTCAGGCAGGCGAGGCTGTGTTGAA
>JADFXW010000107.1:0-4287 GCA_015233375.1 Candidatus Omnitrophota bacterium
ACAGCCATATCCCCGTCAACGGTTCAAAACAAGAGCGCCCTTCGTGTCTCTTGGTAATATTGGCTTCCTCCGTCGCAATGTCAGCGCGAAAAATCCTTCGTTTTTTGTGAGTGGTTCTTAGCGTCTGAAGTTGTCCTATAAATTTGCCGATAGCATATAAATATGGCATACTTTGACTGTCATGCGAAGAGCCCTTATAAAAAGACAATCGTTTTCTATGAGACGTCGAATTAATGTATTCATTATTTTCTTCTATCTTCTTTCTTTTGTGCCAGGTCAAGAACAGGCCTTGGCTCAAGAGGCCTTGAGTCTGCCTCAGCCGGGTGTGATGGTTGATTTAAGCGCTGCCTATGTTCCGGTCTTGATTAAGGGTTTGAGGGTACATCCGGATAATCCGCTTTTATTTGATTTTATCTTGGATAGCGGGCAGTCTGGCTTTAAGCTAAGCAGTCCTGAATTTAAGGCAGAATCCCAGAAGCTTATCAAATATTTTTTGGCTGCATTAACCATCTCAGAGAACAATTTATGGGTTAATTTGTCGCCTTTTGAAAGGGCAAGGATTATTCCCGATGAGTTAAATAAGACACAACTTGGAGCACATATGTTGGCTCAAGATTATATGCTCAAGCAATTGACCGCGTCTCTTATTTATCCAGAAAAAAAGCTAGGTAAGGAATTTTGGAACAAGGTTTATGCAAAGGCTAAATCGCGTTTGGGGCATGTGGATATACCTGTTCATACCTTCAATAAGGTATGGATTGTGGCAGATAAGGCCAAGGTCCTTGAACGCAAAAATGCAGGGTATGTGGTGGCCGCGCATTTAAGGGTGATGTTAGAAGAGGATTATTTGGCTCGTTTACGATATGTCATCCCCGCGAAAGCGGGGATCCAGAACAAAATCTGTAATCATGATAATTGGAAACCAGATTCCCGCTTTCGCGGGAATGACAATGATAGTCATATTAACCATTTCAGCTCCAATATCATTCGTTCCATCGTCCTCCCTGAACTTGAAAAAGAGGTCAATCAAGGCCGAAATTTTGCTTCTTTACGACAGATGTTTTATTCCATGATTTTAGCCACATGGTATAAGGAGGCTTTGAAAGAGGCTCTGCTTAATCAGGTTTATACCAATAAGCACAAGACATCCGGGGTTTTAAATGATGACATGGCTTTTAAAGAGAAAATATATCAGCGCTATTTAAAGGCGTATCAAAAGGGGGTGTTTAATTATATTAAAGAAGAATTGTCCCCAGATGGCCAGTCAACTTTTCCTCGTAAATATTTCTCAGGCGGCGTGGCCCCTAATTTCGCGATGCGTGTGGAAACAACAACACGTCTAGATAGTGGGCACGTCTATCCCGTGGGAAACATGGCCATGGTGATGACTCAAATGAAGGCCTCTAAAATAAATGAGGCGATGGCAGCAATAAAAGCCACTTGGCACCTGCCAGAGGATTCTCCGCTGGCGCTGTTGCTTACAGCCACATCAATGGCGGGAGAGGAAAAATTCATTGTCTTGTTAAGAAAAAAAGGGTTTGGAGATATTCCGACGTTACAGAAGATGACTAAAAGCGATGTGCGTATGCGGCTTAGTTTAAGGAGTAGCGCGGAAACAAATCAATTGGATAGATTAGAAGAGGCTCTTATTGAGCTGACAGGTCATGGTTTTTGGGATCCTAGAAAACAGATGGATACCACATTAAATCCAAGAGAGATGCTTGTTGAAGTTGTTATACTAGATTTACAAGAGCAGGGTAAGACTCGATCAGTAAACATTGTCAAGCATTTAAGGGCAGACAGGTGTTTGACTCTTGGGCAGTTACAGGATTGGGTTGTGAACAGTAGCCGAGAAGAACTCTATAAGTATCGTGTTACTAAAAATGATAGGCCAATCATTGAAGCTGCTCTTGCCAGGTATTTACACGACGAGAGTCCAAGCAGCCCTGCTCAAGCAGCGGTTTTACAGGGAAACCAAGCGCAGAATGCAGCGATGACGGCGAGGAAAAGAAATGCGCCGAAGCCTGATTTAATGCAAATACTTAATGAATGGATACCTCTAAATTACAGGACTGTCTTATTAGGCGCTTTAAGACAACATGGAATAAGAACCATTGAACAATTGAAATTTCATACCCCGGAAGATTTAATAGCGCTCAGAGGTTTTGGTGATGCAGGTATTAAGGTCCTCAATCAAGTATTAATTGAAAGGACTGGATCAGGCTTGCTGGATATTACAAAGCAATTTGACCCTCACGTGGATCCTTTAGACCGTTCACCTGAACTAATAGTGCAGGGGCTTTCGACTAGATCTCAAAATATAGTCAAGGAAGCGATGCGTATTGGGAATGTTGAAACAATAGGAGGATTAGAGCAATGGGTTTCAGATCCATTTACTCAGTTAAAAATAGGTCAGGAAATCCCTCGAAAGCCCAAGGCGGAAATATTAGCTCGGATTAAGGAATATGTAGAACAGGAATCTGCCAGCCCTGGCCAAGCGGCCCTGCCGCCAGGTGGTATTGATTTAAACGCGAAAAAGATGTCTATGGAGGTTGACAGAAAAGACCAGGCCATGGCCATCAAATTCAACCCTGCCCTGGTTGCCCAATTCAAACAAGGAAAATTTTCAGGAATCATTGCTGATATTTTGAGTGTCACGCCCATCCTTAACGCATTAACAATCACAGATTAAGATTGCATAATGGTCTTAACAGTTGCTATAATGCAATTATTATAAAATTCTAATTTTACATTCTTGAACCCTTTAATGACGTAAAGGGTGGATTTTGAAAGAAAGGATGATATGAGACGATTTGTTTTATGTTCTGTCCTGGGGTTTGGGCTTTGCGCGAATACGTACGCGGCATTACCTGAGATTGAAGCCGCGGTTATGAATAAAGATTATGCCCATGTCCGAGAACTGGCGTTAAGTGTTATTAAAAACAGTAATAATAAGAAACAGCGCACAGAAGCGCAGTATTATTATGGACTGTCTCAATTGCGTTTAGGTCAATATGACCATTCACGATTGGCCTTTCAAAGTGTGATGGACGCTCATCCTTCACAAGATATTTATGATAAGGCGGCCTTGGGTCAAATTGAAGGGTATTACATGGCCGGGCTTTATACGGATGCTTTTATGGCGGCTAGTCAATTGTTAAAAAATAGCCCGTATTCATCTTTTTTAAGCCTGATTTATTTAAAGATGGCAGGTACTGATCTTAAATTAATGCGTTGGGAAGACGCCAGTAAATATTTGAATAAAATAGTGACTGAATTTCCACAAAGCCCAGAGGCTCCTCTGGCAAAGCAGCTTTTAGAGGAAAAACAATATTTTGCTGTCCAGGTCGGTGCTTTCTTGGACAAGGGACGGGCCATGACTTTGATAGATGAACTCAAAACAAGTGAACCTTATGCGTATATTGTTGAGACAAGCGGCCCTGATAACCATAAATATTACCGCGTTCGTGTGGGCCAAATGAGCTCGCTTAAAGACGCTCAAGCTTTGAAGAAACGTCTGGACAGGTTAGGATACCCTACATTGATTTATCCATAAATGGAATTTTTAAACCCTATCTTTATCGTCGGACCAACAGCGGTTGGCAAATCTGCAGCAGCCTTAAAGTTGGCCAAACGCCTTGAGGCAGAAATCATTTCTTTAGATGCCATGCAGGTGTATCAGGAGGTTTCGATTGCCTCGGATAAGCCTTCAAGGGAAGTTATGCAAGAGCTGCCGCATCATTTGGTCAATATTATTTCAGTGACAGAGGAGTTTAACGTAGCACGGTATAGCCAATTAGCTCAAGAAGCCCTGGTTGATATTCAAAGACGTGGTAAAACCCCGTTGTTTGTGGGCGGAAGCGGGATGTATATGGCTGTTTTGCTGGACGGCATCTTTGATGGGCCCATAGGTTCAAGTCCAATCAGGGAAAAGTTGCTGGAAGAACTTGCTGTCCATGGCCCCGCGGTTTTGTATGAAAGGCTGAAAATACAAGACCCTCAGGCTGCCTTGCGTATTCATCCCCATGATGCTCAACGGATTGTCCGGGCTTTGGAGGTAGGAGCTGCGACGGGAAGGTCCTTATCAAGTTTACAACAGAATCGTCAGGGATGGTGGGGGAAAATGCCTGTTAAAATTATTGGTCTTAACAGGCCAAGGCAGGAGCTTTATCAGCGTGTGGAAATGCGGATTGATGAGATGTTTGAAAGAGGGCTGTTGGATGAAATACAAGGCGTATCCAAGCTTCCTTTAAGCCGCAGCGCTCGTCAGATTATTGGGGTCCCGGA
>JADFXW010000107.1:4336-5246 GCA_015233375.1 Candidatus Omnitrophota bacterium
GAGCAAGCCAAATATTTAATGAAATTGCATACGCGTCATTACGTGAAGCGGCAAATGACCTGGTTTAGACGAGATTTAAGGATTCAGTGGATTGATATTCTCCCAGGACAAACACAAGAAGATATTGCGGAGTTGATGATAAACTTATGAAAGAAAGAATTGTCTTAGCCGTGGTGATTCAACATGCTCACAGCGCTTGGTCGCCCGAGGACGAGGCGTTGGAGATGACCCAATTAATAACAGCGTGTGGGGGGCACGTCATGCACACGGTTTTTTGCAAGACCATGCCTCCTACAGCCTCGCACATGTTAACCAAGGGCAAGATTGAAGAGATTCAAGCGTTGTGTCAGCAAGGGGGTGTTGATGCGGTTATTGCCAGCTGTGATCTGAAGGGAACGCAGCAGCGTAACCTGGAAGCTGATTTTGGCGTCAAGACCTTGGACAGGACCCAGGTCATTTTGGATATCTTTGCCAGGCGCGCTTTTTCCCAGGAAGGGAAGATGCAGGTGGAATTAGCCCAGCTGCAATATCGTATGCCCCGCCTGACAGGACAAGGCCTGGAAATGTCTCGTCTCGGTGGCGGTATCGGTACCTCTGGGCCAGGGGAGACCAAGCTTGAGATTGACCGCAGGAGGATCGGGGAGCGTATTGCCCGTTTGAAAAAAGATTTAAAGCAGGTTTCGTTAAGCCGTCAAATCAAGCGAAAGAAACGCCAGGATCAAAAAATACCAACCATCGCCCTGGTGGGCTATACGAATGCGGGTAAATCGACCTTATTAAACGCATTAACAGCCGCAGGGGCGAGGGTCCAGGACGGGCTTTTTACGACCCTTGATTCGCTTTCCCGACAAGCCTTGTTGCCAGGCCATGTGAAGGTGGTGTTTTCTGATACCGTGGGTTTCATGCACGG
>JADFXW010000108.1 GCA_015233375.1 Candidatus Omnitrophota bacterium
TAAATTGTTATGGCAGGTTGGGATTGCCTTAGGTGTCGGGGCTTTCGTTTATTTGTATCCGGATATCAGCACTAATGTGGATGTGCCGTTCTTTAAGAAGTTGGTGATTAGTTTGGGGCCTTATTTTATTCTTTGGGTGGTTTTGGTGGTTGTGGGATCTTGTAATGCCGTTAATTTGACGGATGGGCTTGATGGCTTGGCGATTGGAAGCACCTTAATGGTGGCCTTCACGATGTCTATCTTATGTTATGTCGCAGGAAACGTGGAGATGAGCGATTATTTGTATGTGTCTTATGTGCCTGGGGCTGGGGAGTTGACGGTTTTTTGTGCGGCCATGGTGGGCGCTAGTTTAGGATTTTTATGGTTTAATTGTCATCCAGCCACTGTTTTTATGGGGGATGTGGGTTCCTTAGCTTTGGGGGGGAGTTTAGGGATGATTGCTGTGTTGATCAAAAAGGAATTATGGCTCATGGTTTTAGGAGGGGGATTTGTCATTGAAGCAGGGTCTGTGATTTTACAGGTGATTTCTTTTAAACTGACGGGTAAACGTATTTTTAAGATGTCGCCTTTCCATCACCATTTACAGTTGTCAGGTTGGAATGAAAATAAGATCATTGTCCGGTTTTGGATAGTCGCTATTATTTTGGCGATGTTGACGATTACGACATTGAAGATACGCTAGGCTATGTCTTTCGAACTTAAAAATAAAAAAGTGACTATCATAGGGGCAGCCAGAAGTGGCATTGCTCTGGCCAATAGCCTGTTGCGGTTAGGGGCTATTGCGAAGTTAACCGAAAATAAGCCCCTGGAGCAGTTCAAGGCAGCCTTACAAGAATTATCTGATATTCAGAAAGTGATGATTGAAGCAGGAGGGCATACAAAGGCTTTTGTGCAGGATAGCGATTATGTCGTTTTAAGCCCAGGGGTTCGTCTGGATGTTTTGCCTCTGCAATGGGCCCGTGAAGCGGGTATTGAAATTATGGGAGAGGTTGAATTTGCCGCTCGCCTCTGCCCGGCTCCTATTGTAGCTGTCACAGGGAGTAATGGAAAAACAACCACCTCAACCTTAATTGCAGAAATCATTAAGGCCGCCGGTCGAAATGTTTGTTTATGCGGTAATATCGGAAGCCCTTTTTCGAAGCATGTGCTTGATTTAAAGCCTTCAGATACAGTGGTCTTGGAAATCAGTTCTTTTCAGCTGGAGAGTACCACTTATTTTAAACCTCATGTGGCGGTATGGACCAATTTTAGCCAAAATCATTTGGACAGGCACAGGGACTTGGAAGAATATTTTCAGGCCAAGCTCAAGATTTTTACGAATCAAGACAGTAATGATTTTGCCATACTTAATTTTCAAGATGACGCACATAGACAGTTGGTCGGAAAATTAAAGGCCAAGGTGGTTTTTTTTAAGAAGGAAGAAATTATAGATAATCCCAATTATTTGGCCGCGCTTGAGACAGCCAGGGTTTTAGGGATTAGTGAAGAGATTTCTCGTCGGGTATTTGCCGATTTTAAAGGGGTTGAGCATCGTCTGGAATTTGTGCGAGAGCTTCACGGGGTTGAATTTATTAATGACTCTAAATCAACCACTGTTGAGGCTGGCCGCTGGGCTTTGGAGCGTACTAAAAAGCCCATGGTCATGATTTGTGGAGGATTGGATAAGCATTTGGATTATTCTCCTTTAAGGACCTTGGTGGCCCACAAGGTTAAACATATGATAGCTATTGGTCAGGCGCGTTTTATCATGAAATCCACTTTTGGAGATTTGGTTGATGTGGATGTGTTTAATTCTTTGGAGGAGGCGGTTAAGGCGGCCCAATTGGTTGCTCATCAAGGCCAGAGCGTGTTGTTTTCCCCGATGTGTGCTAGTTTTGATATGTTCAATGATTATGAGCACCGGGGACGGGTTTTTAAGGAAATTGTGAACCAGTTAATGTAGCGTGAGTTCTATATAAGCCTTTGAAGTTATTTTTTCAACTACGCGTTGCCTTTTTCCGCCAATCTTTTCTAATTTTTCAGAAAAACAACGCCCTTTAAGGCTGTTTTTCTGAATCGGTGACGAAGATTGGCGGGGCAACAGTAGTTTTCAAAAATAACTTCAAAGGCTTATATAGAACTAGCGTTAAAATATTTGAGAGAATAATATGCGTCAAGAACGAATTTCTTTAATGATGACGGTGATAACCCTGGTTTGTATCGGGATTGTGATGATTTATTCGGCCAGTTGTGTGAATGCCATGCAAACCTATGGGGACAGCATGTATTATCTGAAACGTCATATGTTCTTTTTAGGGTTAGGCTTGGTTGCGGCCTTCTTTATTTTACGCATGGATTATCGAAGGATACAGCCTCATGCCAGGACCTTGGTGGTGTTTGTAGTGGTTTGTTTAGCCTTGGTCCTTATTCCTCATATTGGATCTGAGAGCTATGGAGCTCGCCGGTGGTTTAAGTTGGGGGTCTTTCATTTTCAACCTTCTGAGTTGGCCAAATTGGTGATGATTATTTATACGGCGGATTTTTTGCAGCGTAAACAGCAGGTGATAAAGAATTTTAGACAAGGGTTTTTGCCGCCTCTTTTAGTCATGGGGGTGTTGTGTGCCTTGACCGTGAAGCAGCCGGATTTAGGGACAACTATTGAAATGGCGGTTGTTACAGTGACGATGTTGTTTTTAGGAGGAGCCAGGAAAAGGCATTTAGCCGTTGTCCTGTGTTCCACCGTTCCCTTAATCGTTTATTTGATTGTCAAAGCTCCATACCGGATGGCCCGTATCATTGCTTTTTTGGATCCCTGGCAGGACAGTCAGGGAATTGGGTTTCAGTTGACCCAATCACAAATTGCTTTAGGATCTGGCGGTATTTTTGGGGTGGGCCTGGGGCATAGCCAGCAAAAATTATTTTATTTACCAGCAGCTCACACAGATTTTATTCTTTCTATCATTGGTGAGGAATTGGGTCTAGCTGGGACGGTGAGCATCATTGTCTTGTTTTGTGTTTTTATTTGGCAAGGCACGCGTATTGTGCGCGGGATTAATAATTCTTTTGGGTATTTTTTAGGTTTAGGGATTGTCTTGATGTTGGGCCTGCAAGCGATGGTAAATGTGGGGGTCAGTATTGGCGCGTTTCCAACCAAGGGATTGCCGTTACCGTTTATCAGCTATGGCGGGTCAGCGTTGATATTTCATTTAGCAGCTGTTGGTTTGCTGCTTAATATTGCAAAGGTACAGGATTACTAGATGAAGATACTCATTGCCACAGGCGGTACCGGTGGGCATATATTTCCAGCTATTGAAACAGCCAAGACATTGAAGGCGCGTGGCCATAAGGTCAGTTTTGCGGGTTGTTTAGGCCAGGCCGCGGATAAAATCAGCGCTTTAGATTTTCCCTGTGTTTCCTTTTTTGCTCATGGCTTGGTGGATCGTTCTTTTTTAGGTTGGATGCGTTTTGGCCGTGTGATGGCCCAAGCTATTTTCCGTTCCTTTGGCCTTATCCGCCAATTATCTCCAGATAAGATTATTGGGTTTGGTGGATATGGAGCTTTTCCGGTGGTCATGGCTGGGGTGTTAATGGGGCGCCCTGTTGTTATTCATGAACAGAATGTGGTGCCAGGCAAGGCGAATGCCTTGTTGGCTAAGATGGCTCACAAGGTGGCGATTAGTTTTGAGGCGAGCCGTCAATATTTTAGTCCGTCAAAGGCTGTATGGACAGGTTGTCCTTGTCATCAGCAGGCTGAAGTTGTCAGGCTTGAGGGGATTAAAGCCATGGGACTTGATGAAAATAAGAAAACAATCATGCTGCTGGGAGGTTCTCAAGGCAGTAAGCGTTTAAATGAGGTTTTTTTTGAGTTAATGCAGGAGTTAAGTGCTTCTGGTTTTCAAGCGATACACATGACAGGCCAGGCAGATTTTGCTTTATACGAAAAACGTTATCGTCAATTAAATTTGCCGGTTAAAACCTGTGCTTTTATCAATCATATGGACCAGGCTTACGCCGCGTCGGATATGGTGGTTTCAAGATCAGGGGCTGCGAGTGTTACTGAATTAGGTCTTTTGGGGATAGCGGCTGTATTAGTTCCTTACCCATTTGCTGCTGGTCATCAGAAATTTAATGCTCAAGTCCTTGCAGATAGGAAAGCAGCTATTATCATTGAACAAAAGGATTTGACAAAAGCATCCCTTAAAGAGGCTTTGATGGGCCTATGGGCTTCGAATCCTTCGAGAGAAAATATTTTGAATAAGACCAAAGGGTTATTTCAAAAGGACGCGGCGTTACAGTTGGCCCTGGTCATAGAGGGTTTGTAAAAGCGTTTTAAAATCATCAAATTATTGCTTTATCAAAAGACTAAGGTGTGCGATTATATAAAAATAGTAAATATTCAGTAACCCTTTGTCATCCCCGCGCAAGCGGGGATCCAGATCAAAATACATCTTGTCCTGGATTCCCGCTTGTCAAGGGAATGACAATAAGTTGAATATTTATGAAGATTAAACGAGGAAAGAGTTATGAGTAAACATTATCATTTGATTGGCATTGGTGGTATCGGTATGGGGACCTTGGCTTCTTTGTTATTAGACAAGGGTTATCAGATAAGTGGTTCTGACTTACACGATAATGAGTTAACAGCACAATTACGCCAGAGAGGAGCTGTCATTCATATTGGGCATAATGCCTGTAATGTGAAGGCCCCTGATTATGTCGTGTATTCCTCAGCCGTACGGGTAACGAATCCAGAACTCATGGAGTCTCAGAGCCGGAATATCCCAGTGTTAAAACGCGCAGAAGTTCTGGCCCAGCTTGTTAATGAAGAGACCTCGATTACGATCGCAGGCGCTCATGGCAAAACAA
This sequence comes from Candidatus Omnitrophota bacterium, assembly GCA_015233375.1. Lineage (GTDB taxonomy): Bacteria > Omnitrophota > Gorgyraeia > Zapsychrales > Fredricksoniimonadaceae > JABDGZ01. The sequence continues at coordinate 4,846 of JADFXW010000108.1, forward strand.
CCACCACGTCCATGGTCTCAAGCTTGTTGCTGAATGCTAACCTTAAACCTACAACGGCTATAGGAGGCGTTATCAACGGCCATGCAGGGTCTAATGCTCATTTGGGCGAAGGAAAATATTTTGTGGCTGAGGTTGATGAAAGTGATGGCACCTTTCTTTATTTTAATCCCTTTTATTCTATCATCACGAACATGGATTTTGAGCATGTTGATTATTATAAAAATTGGGATGGTATTACCCAGGCATTTATCCGATTTATTAATTGCACAAGACCTGGCGGGAAGCTTATCCTTTGTGGTGAAGATGCCAAACTCTTGGAGTTGGCCCGAGGACAGAACGCGGCTTTTGTGACGTATGGTTTAAGTGATAAATATGATGTTTGGG
>JADFXW010000109.1 GCA_015233375.1 Candidatus Omnitrophota bacterium
TTCTGAGGCCACCAGATTTAAGAAGGTGGTCATGGCGTGTACGGAATCAAGCATGGCCTCATCCATGTTCACGTCAATAATTTGAGCGCCATTTTCAACCTGTTGACGTGCGACAGTGATGGCTTCGTCGTATTTACCAGCTAATATGAAGCGCGCGAATTGTTTGGAGCCGGTGACATTGGTGCGTTCCCCGACATTGATAAAATTACTGTTTTTATTGATTATCAGAGGTTCAAGCCCTGAAAATGAACTAACGGCTTCATGATGGGGCATAGGCCTTGGGGGAATATTTTTAATAGCCAAGGCCATGGCCTGGATATGAGCGGGTGTTGTGCCGCAGCAACCGCCTAAGACATTAATCAATCCGCTTTGAGCAAATTCCTTGACAATGGAGGCCATTTCGTCTGGCTTCATTTCGTATTCGCCAAAGGCGTTGGGGAGGCCGGCATTCGGATAACAGCTGACAAAGCAGTCTGCCACGCGTGCCAGTTGGGCGATATAAGGCCGCATGTCTCGAGGCCCTAAGGCGCAATTGAGGACAATGGCTAAAGGTTTAGCGTGTTTGACAGATATCCAAAATGCTTCTGTTGGTTGGCCTGAAAGTGTCCGGCCTGAAGCGTCGGTGATTGTTCCTGATATAAATAAGGGGAGTTTGCGGCCCATTTCTTTAGAAACAGTCTCATAGGCATAAATAGCAGCCTTGGCGTTTAAGGTATCAAAGATGGTTTCGATCAAGAGTAAATCAACGCCTCCGTCCATCAAACCTTTAATTTGTTGAGCATAAACCTCCATGAGCTGATCAAAATAAACAGCACGGAAGGCAGGGTTATTGACGTCCGGCGAAATGGACGCAGTTTTAGTGGTAGGCCCGATGGAACCTGCCACAAACCGCGGTTTATCAGGGTCCTTTTGGGTGTATTCTAAAGCTGTTTGTCGAGCAAGCGAGGAGGCGGCTTTGTTTAATTCATAACTCAAACCTTCCATTTTATAATCAGCCAGGCTTATTCCATTGCCATTAAATGTATTGGTTTCGATGATATCAGCACCCGCTTTGAGGTATTCTTCGTGAATTCCTTTGATGATATGAGGTTGGGTCAGGGTTAGAACATCATTGTTACCCTGAAGGTCAACAGTCCAATCCTTGAAGCGATCACCTCTGAATTGGGCTTCAGTGAGATGGTGTTTCTGGACCATGGTCCCCATAGCACCATCCAAAACAAGGATTCTTTTTGCAAGAATGGATTTTAGCGTTTCATATTGTTTGGATAAAATCATGGATTTTAGAATAAGTCAAAGAAGGGGTGTTGTCAAATATATAGATTGAAGAAATAATTATTTGAAAATTTATAAAATTTAGCAGGTTAAACATCGTATCATCGACGGATGAAATATTGAGGAAGCGTTTTCTTCAAAACGGCGTAAGGCTCTGGCAATTATCTGTATATGTGTAATACTTTATATAGGTGGTCCAAGGGGAGGGGCTATGATAAGAAAATGCTCCATTAATTTACAAAAAAAGAAGGGGACAAAGAAGGGGACAGGTCCCTGCTTTTCAAGGGCCCTGTCCCCTTCTTCTATAGTATCCAAGTTCCTGGTCATTAGCGTTCTTTTAAGTTTTATAAGCACAACAATAGTTCCCGTGCCCGTGGTCCATGCAAAGGATTTTATTTTACCAAAGCCAGGGGTCATGGTTTCTTTAAGTCAACCCCTTAATCCTCCAATCCTTAAAGGAATAAAGGTTCATCCTGACAATCCTTTCCAGTTTGATTTTATTTTAGACAAAGGCGACTCCACCTCTTTAGTACGAAAGGGGACAGGTCCCTGCATTTTAAGAGTCTTGTCTCCTTCTGAATTAAAACAAGAAGCCACCAAACTCATCAAATACTTCCTGGCGAGTATCACAATACCAGAAAAAGATTTATGGGTAAACTTAAGCCCATACGAAAAAGACCGTATTATCCCGAAAAGTTTTGGATTAACAGAAATGGGCCGAGACCTTTTGGCAGAGGATTACATGCTCAAGCAAATAACCGCCAGCTTAATATATCCTGAAGATGAGGTAGGCAAGAGATTCTGGAAACGGATATATGAAGAAGCGGCCAAGAGGTATGGAACAACGGATGTCCCGGTCAACACCTTTAATAAGGTATGGATAGTACCAGAAAAAGCGGTAGTGTACGAAAATGCAAAGGTAGGGGCCGCGTATGTGGTGGAATCCAAATTAAAGGTAATGTTAGAGCAAGACTACCTTTCCCTTGAAAAACATACTGGTATTCAATCTTATCATGGTAGAGACGCCCTTAATCGTTTCGACGTGGCCTCAATAGGGGCTAATATCGTCCGGGAAATCATCATCCCGCAGTTAACCACAGAGGTCAATAAAAACAAGAATTTCGCAAGCTTGAGACAAGTGTATAACAGCCTTATATTAGCCACCTGGTATAAGAAAAAAATTAAGGACAGCATTTTGTCTGAAGTGTATGCAGATAAGAACAAGGTAGCAGGTGTCAATATTGATGACGCAGGAGAGAAACAGAGAATATACCAGAAATATTTGAAGGCCTTTAAAAAAGGTGTTTTTAACTACATTAAAGAAGACCTTGATACAGTCACTCAAGAAGTGATGCCAAGAAAATACTTTTCAGGGGGAGTGGCTTTGGAATGGAAAAATTGGGCCATGTTGACTGTTCATCAATTACCAAATCGAACCGAGATTAGTACTGGAAATGGGTTTATAGTTGAATCTAGTTTAAATCAGGCAATGCTAACCAAGGATGAGGTGTTAGCAGTAATGGAGGCAAATAATTGGAGATTTGGCGATGAAAATGTAAAGAATATTTTGGGTTTGAGTGCTACTCAAGATTTTTATCAATATTTTGAACAAATGGGTTTTTTGCCGGAATTGAAGAAAAAGCTTCAGGAATCATTAGAAAGAAATAATGGGGCAATAAAAGCTGTTGCAAGGGAGTTTGGGACAAATTCTCCAACAATTACTAAGCTAAACCAGAAGCTTTTTTTAGTTTTTAGTAGGATAAGCCCAGAAAGAGCCCGGGAAATATTAGTTGAATGTCAATGGAAGTTTGGTCTTGTGAAAAAGCAGTTAGGTATAAGAAATGCGCAAAATTATTTTGAATTCTTTAAGGATTTAGGATTGTTGGAAGAGTTAAAGCCCTGGCTTAAGGAATCGTTGGATCGAAATGGTTGGTCTCTGGTTAAAGTGGGGGAAGAATTTGGAGTAAGCCCTGAAACAATACAGTTTTTGATTAGTCAGTATCCCTTGGTACGGGAAGAAAAGAAAAGGTCAGAAGTATTAAGAATATTAGAAGATAATCAATGGAGATTAGATAAGGTTAGAGATCAGTTGGGTATAACACGTACAGAAGGTTATTATAAATTTTTTGAGCGATTAGGCTTGTTAACAGAATTTAAGCAAAAACTTCAGGAATCATTAGAAAGAAATCATCGGATACTTGGGAAAGTGGTGGATGATTTTGGGGTGCCACTTCCAACGATCCGCGGGTTTATGAAGCAATTTTCTTTGGTCCATAAAGTGGATAAGCAAGAAGCAAAGCAAATTCTGGATAATAATGGATGGAGAATAGGTGATGTGAAAAGCGTATTAGGTATTGGGCCTAATCAAGATTATTACGTTTTTTTTCAAGGATTAGGTTTATTGGAAGATCTTAAGATAAGGCTTCAGGCATCTTTGGCAAGTAATGGCTGGTCTGTGACGAGTTCAGCAGAACAATTCAATATTAGCGTTAATGGGATTCATTCGTTAGTAAAGCAATTTTTATTAGTTGAACCAAGGATGAGTAAAGAAGAAATATTGGCCATACTGGAGGATCATGACTGGAGATTGGGAGAGGTTAAGGATAAGTTAGGTCTCCATGCCACAGAAAATTATTATCATTTTTTTGAACAGTCAAATTTATTGCCAGAAGCAAGGGCAAAACTGAAGGAGGCCTTGGATGCAAGTAACTGGACAGAGGGAACTGTGGCGAATCGATTTAACACCACTGCTGTGGTTATTGCATCTTTGATAGACAGGTTTTCCTTATTCAGAGAAAACATGGATAAAGGCAAGGTATTAGAGATGTTAAATGATAATGATTGGAAGTTTGGCGCTATTAAACATCAGTTGGGTATAAAGAATGGGCAAAGTTATTATGATTTTTTTCAACAATTAGGTTTGTTGGATGAGTTAAAGAGTAAACTTGAAGAATCCTTGACGAAAAATAAATGGGTGATTATACATGTGGCAAACGAATTTGGAGTGACTGCAGATGCTGTTCAATCATTGAAAAAGAGCCTTTCCCTGGTTCGCGTATTAGACAAATCGAGCGCGTTAGAAATGCTTAAGGCGAATGGCTGGAGATTTGGGGATCTGAAAGAAGAGCTTGGTATGAGATATAATAGGCAAAGTTATTATGATGTTTTTAGTAATTTGGGCTTGCTTGAGGAATTAAAAGCAGAGTTGGAAGAGTCTTTGAGTAAGAATGGTTGGCGTATTTACAAGGTGGCAGAACAATTTGGTGTGAGTGATAACAGTATTGATACCCTCATTCAAAAATTTGATTTGGTCCGTCAGGACCGTAATATTCAATCAAGAAAGATCCACGCGATCGTTTCAGAACAAATACAGAAGATTTTTTTGGATAATTTAGGTGCTTTGTCAACACGTTACCTGTTAGACATTAAGACATTATTATGGGGATTGGTTGGCTATCAACTAAGAGGTGAATATGATGAAGAAATGGTCAAGAAAATCATTGATTATCAGCTTGGGGCGTCCTATTAAAATGTAAAACAAATCGTTTATGATAATTCCCTGTTATGGGGCCTGATTGGTTTTCATGAACAAAAGATTTCAGGATATCCAAATTCTTTTTACGAAAAACATTATCCTGAATATCCAGCTCCTTTTGCTCAACAGGATCCAGGTTTAAGCCCAACGGATCCACATGAAGCGAACAATCCACTAATTTGGTCATTTCCTTAATTTCAGAAGGCGTAAAAGACGCATGAAAAGCAGATCTGCGGCCATACACATGGACCTCTTTAACCTGACTTGCGGACAAGACCTCTAAGGCATGCTGAGATATATCGGTATGCGCTAATTCCTTTCTGGAACAACACAGGATACGGGCAATATCAATCGCCACATTCCCCTGCCCAATCACCGCCACTTTTTCATGTCCCAGATCAAATGGGAAATCAC
>JADFXW010000010.1 GCA_015233375.1 Candidatus Omnitrophota bacterium
CGCATTGCCTCACATTAAATGTTACCGAGGATCTCAAAACCTCGGTTCGTTGACTCATAATTAATGTTACCCTCCATTAGGGGGTGAATTATGAGTCCAAAATCGAAAAAAGAATACCTGGAAGAAATCTTCCCACGGTATAAGCAAGCCAGAACCAAAGAACAGAAAACAAGAATAATCGATGAGTTTTGTGAAATCTGTAAATATCACCGCAAACATGCCATCCGGCTTTTATGCAAATTAAAACGCTTTATAAAGCCAAAACCCCGCAAACCAGGCAAGCCATCAGTTTATAATCAACCGCCAATTCTTGAGGCATTAGAACGCATTTGGCTGGCATCCAATATGCCCTGCTCGAAACGCATGCTTGTCATTTTGCCATTATGGCTGCCACATTATCCGGGAGGCCTTGATCTTAATATCATTAAAGCTCTCAAAAAAATTTCACATGCCACCATTGATCGAATTTTTAAACAAACCCGTAAGAAATATAAACACCGCAATATCGCAACGACTAAACCAGGAACTCTCTTACGCAAACAAATCCCCATCAAAACCAACCAATGGGAAGAGTTCAGGCCTGGATTCCTCGAAGCCGATACCGTCGCACACTGCGGCGGTTGTATTGCCGGGGACTATGCACACACCGTCGACTTTGTCGACATAGCCACCGGCTGGACTGAACAACGGGCCATCTGGTGCAAAGGTGAGGTCGCTGTCTTAGAACAAATCAAAGACGTTGAACAATCCCTGCCCTTCACATTGCGTGGCTTTGATTCTGATAACGGTGGAGAATTTTTAAATCACCATCTCTTACGCCATTTCACCGACAATCCTGATAGAAAAACTCAAATCCAATTCACGCGTTCCCGTGCTTATAAAAAAGATGACAACGCTCATATCGAACAAAAAATTATACCCACGTCCGTCAATTACTCGGCTATAAACGTTTTGGCAATCCCAAAATCGTCGATCTTCTAAACGACCTTTATAAAAATGAATGGCGTTTATACCATAACTTCTTTTTACCATCCGTAAAACTCATCGAAAAAGAACGCATACGCTCTAAAACCATAAGAAAACATGATAAACCCCAGACTCCTTATCAGCGCGTTTTAGATGCCGACTCTGTAGATATTTCCAATTCCATGAAACAAAAATTAACCCAACAATTCGAATCCTTAAATCCTTTTGCCCTTAAAAAAATTATTGATAAAAAAATTCAGAAAATCTTAAAACTTGCATCTTGAAAGGCTCTATGCTAAAAAACTCTCTGGGTAACATTATTTAATGAGTCAATGGGTCAAATGGGGACATCAAAAACAAGGTAAGCATACGCGATTTGATCAACAGGCTTAAAATGGTCCCTTAACCATCGATATTTTTCAGGATCATACACCCCAACCAAATTATTCACATCAACAATAATACGCCCAGATCTCGGGCCCTCTGGCCTTAGGATGCTCTCAGGATGAGCTTGTATATATTGAGTTAAATACCACTCCTTGCCTCCCCAGTCTAAATTGGAATCCACCAAAACCTTATAGGACATTTTTCTATCAGGAACCAATTCATTAAAATACGATATAAAATGCGGGAAATACGAAAGAACAGATAAAAACAAATACCCCATCAACGCCAAAAAGCCTGTTTTCAAAAAAGGAGAATACTGCCTCCATGTCACCATAAGGCTGCCACAAAAAACATAAAGTAAGGGAAAAATAAGCAAGATATGCCGGATCCCTACATTCGCATTAATGAAAAAGCTGCAATAGATTAAAAATAATAAAGGCGGCAAGAGTAAAACAGCCTCATTGCGCCTAAAATGGTAATATCTTCGATGGAAGAAATAAACCACCAGGGCTATCATCAACAAAAACAACGTGGCCAGAGGCACCTTATAAAGCATGGCCATCAAATAATAACTCTTAAACCCTTTTTTTAAACCCGGCCCATGCAAGCGGCCTCGCAAATAAATATTACCGAATTGGTCCCCTGACTGATTGACATATTCACACAGATCCAATCCTTGGATAAATGGATACGGCAAAGGAAGCGGCACTGAATTAATGCCCTGAATCTTCTGTAAAGACTGAAATGAATGGCTTTGAAACTGATAATCTTTTAAGGGAACAAAGGGTCTATTAAAACAAAAACCAGCATTAATAATAAACAAACTAACCACTGCAAAAAGAATGAAATATTTTAAAAAACTTCTAAAGTTTATCTTGGCCCTAAAATCCTTTGGGGCCCAAGTCCAAAATCTGATGATGATCATCATCAAGAGAAGCACATATATCCATAGTGAGGTGTATTTCATTAATTGACTTGCTCCCACTATAACAGCGCTCAAAAAAGCCCTCGATATCCCGCCATATTTAAGAAACCGCCAAAAAGAATAAAGTGAGGCCGTAACCCCGAAGGCTGCATAAATATCAGTGGTCACCAGATGGCCATGCGCAATCAGATTAGGATCCAAGCAAAATAAAAATAAGGAAAACAATCCACCCGCAACACCGTATAATTCACAGCCCCAACAAAAAACCAATAAAGCCAAAAGACATAAAAAGAAAACCGTGGCATACCTTGCAGGCTCAAGGTAGGTGCTCGAGGAGGTATTTTGTACTAAAAGGCTATTTAAGGCAGAAACAGGCATGGTGCTGTTTTCCCTGGCACTTGCTCGTATAGGCAGACCCTGCAGAACTTTAACACCATAAGCAAAATGGACAGGCTCATCAATGGTTGGACCTTGATGAGATAAGCTTCCCAAAGAAAAGAATAAAAGAATCGCAAGACCCGTAATAACAAGAAGTTTTGAGTAGATTGAAATCCTCATGAAAGGGAAGTTTTGTGTTCTTCAGCAGGGAATAGGGCTTTTATCCTATCCACTATTTTATAAGGATCCATGGGCTTGGTCCAAAAATCAAGAGCGCCCAATTTCTTGCATTTCTCTTCGTAAAGTTCCCTATGGCCGGAAATCATGACAACATGTGAGTGAGGGGACAATCCTGCCTTGGTGCGTTTGAGGATTTCGAGACCATCGATATCGCCTTCTAATTGGATATCTAGAAGAATTAGATCTGGTTTTTGTTTTTCAATGGTCTCAAGGGCTTGCCCAGCGCTGCCTGCCCCAAGAACCCTTGTAAACCCGCGTCTTGTCAAAAATCTTACAAATGGGTCTCTAATATCCTCAGCGTCATCCACCACCAGACAAAGTTTGTCAAACATGGTCCATCGCTTTAAGGAACGCGCTTGGTTAAAACTCTACGCCGAAACGCACCCCTGTTTCCACAGTCCTATTAGCTGGTACATAAAGGGTAAGAAGTCCCTCACCAGTAACAAGAACATCAACAGCCTTTGATTTAGGGATATACCAATAACGGAAATAGGGTTCTATAAAAATATTAAAACCATTTTCTACCTTAACAAATTTAATCCCACCCCTGGCCCCAGATCCTCTCCCCAAGGTGTTATCAAACGTTTTCCAACTAGAAGCATCTGGTGTAAAGTCTGTTTCCTTGCCCCAAAACATCAAATCATATTCAGCATTAAAAACCAACCGCCAGCCTTCTGAAGGATATAAGGTCAAATTAGCCCCAAAAGGAAGATAAAAATACTGGGTCTGCTCATTGCCTCTTCCTTCATCTTGATTCTTTAATCTCTTAAAAAGCCAACGATAACCAAAACCCGTATAAGGCGTCAAAAGAAGATTGGGGCTTAAATTAATATCTTTTCCAACCCAAACCCTTGGCTCCAATCTACAATTATCAATATTGTGAATTTTTATATCCTCAGCTTTATAATTAGCGTTCCCGTAATTTCCACTAACGTCCACATGAAAAACATTAATCCACCAAGATTGGGTATTAAAAGGCCGGAACGTGTCCTCAATAAAACCACCTTCAAACATGGCCCTGCTCTTGGAGTCAAATTTAACGGCCCTATATTGTTGAAAGAAAATATCCGGACCTATTTCAAATTCATTGGATTTTGTACTATCAGGCGCACAAAAACCTTTGGTTAAACCCATTATCATACAAAAAACAATTAATAATAAACGAATTAATAAAACCATATCCCCCTCCTAAAATCCTATACTTTTAATAAAAAATTAATAAAATTTTAATAGATTTAGTATAAAGCATATTTTATTATTTGTCAAATTTTAGGTAGTTAAAAAATTATATGGAAGGTTGGGCGCAAGATTCACGCACAATTAAATCAGGATCAAGAACTCGACGAACCACATTCTCTTGCTTGCCTGACATTAATTCATGGACTACCTTGACCGCTTCTGCGGCCATGGTAAATAAAGGCTGCTTGATGGTTGTCAGCCCCACAGGACCAAACAAACCAGCTGGATTATCATCAAAACCAATAACAGATATGTCTTCCGGCACCTTAATACCATTTTCCATGGCTACAGAAATCACTTCCAGGGCCATGTCATCACTGGCCGCAAAAATGGCTGTTGGCGGGTCTTCCAGAGAAAAGAAATGCTCTGCTGCTTGACGGGCTGAACGCCTTGAATAATCACCTTCAAAGATATAGCCCTTGGGGCATTCAATCTCCTCTTCCAGAAGGGCCTTTTTAAAACCTTCCAGACGATCTATCCCTGCCTGGGTTTGCAAATTCCCGGTAATCGTTGCAATTCGCTTATGCCCTAAACTAGTCAAATACTTTCCTGCCATATGACCGCCCTTAATATTATCAACAGCCAAGAAGCTTACCTTTAAATCTTTGACAATATGATTAATCACCAAACAGGGAACGCCTTCACGAACAGCTGCATCAACCTGCGGCAAATTCTCAATAATATCAGCAAAAATAAGGCCGCCCGCATAACTGGTCCTTAAAGGATTGGTCCCATCTGTAATATGGAAAATCAAGTCCATCCTTAAGGTTTCACATCCATGTCCAATACCGCGCATCAATTCAACCGCGTAAAAAGAATGAAAGATGCCCGGATAACCTGGAATAACAAAACCAATGGCTGTATTTTCGATACCTCGGGCAAGACGTTGGGCGGTGGGATTGGGTTTAAATTTAAGCTCCCCAATGACCTTTTCAACACGTTCGACAATTTCTTTGTTAACCGTGGGGACCTTATTCAGGACACGGGAAACAGTGGTGATTGAAACATTCGCCCTCTGGGCGACATCTATTATACTGACTTTTTTATCAACCACGTTGCTATGATAAAACTTGGATTAAACGTTAAAGTTTAACAATATCCCCAACTTTAAGATCACTGGATTTTGTCTTAATATCAGCAGCGCAAATATCTTTTCTGACCTGAATGACTTCCAATCCAGCAATTTCATTTGAATCTCTGTACACCCTCAAAAGATTGCCAACCGCAACAGAACTATTGGACTGCCCTAAATCCACAATAACAAAATTATTGGATTGATTGATGCTAATGACAGACCCTTGGGCTTTAGTGACCTGACCGGCCTGGCCTGCAATAACCGCTGTAGCTGCTTGCTGCTGGGCTTTCTGATTATTGGTGGAAGCATTGACAATAATAGGAGGCAATTCCATGGAGCTGCCTGAGGAGGCTGCAGATGAATTTTCTGCAAGTTTTTTGTCCAGGCTTTCCTTAATCCTCCAAATATCATCAATACGGTTTTGAATAACGCTTTCCGTTTGAATTAAACGTTGCTGCATCTGATCCTTAGCGCCCGTCAGACGAGCCACTGTTTGTTCAAGTTGAAGTTTACTCGCATTCAAATCCTTCAATTGGGCTTGTAATTGTAAATTTTCTTCCTTCATCTTATCCGCACGTTCATTGACCGCTTTTTGATCATTACGCGCACGGGCCAAATCAACGGAGAGATTATCTGCTAAATCCTGTCCATATTTGATTTTTTGGATAATTTCCGCTTTTTCATTATTGACTTGTTTTATCTCAAGCGCTAAATCCATGTTTTGTTTCTTTAAATCTGCGACCTGCATCTGGGCTTGATCTAAAGCAAATTTTTGCTTTTGAATATCTACCTGAAGAGCTGCTTTTTCTTTGATAACAGACGCCCAATACTGATCTCCCTGCCCTGTTGGAGGAGGTGTTTGCTCCAGGGCTGATGAGGTTGCGTATGGATTAACGGGCGCGGCTGGCTTGTCATGAACAATGACCTTTTTAATCCTGTCCCGATAAACGATCTTGACCGGCGGATGCTGGAGCTTTTGCAGGAGTTCTTCATTCGCATGGCGCATGGTGGTCACACGGTTCTTCCAATCATCCCTGTCCGTATTAGCTTGTTCTAACTGGGTTTGCACGGCATCAGACTTTTGTTTCAACTCATCATATTGTCCTTGAATCTTGTTCTTCTCTTCTTGGGCCTGAGAAATTTTGCTATTAAGATGTTCTGCTTCATCTTGCAGCTTTTTAGCCTTAGTTGTGATATCCGCAAGCTTTGCCTCATCTTCATTAATCTCCGTACGTAACGTCTGATTTTGATCTTGTAGTGTTTGTTTTTGTGTTAATGCCAATACAGCTACCGCCGCAGAAATAACCACAAGCACCCCTAGGACCCAAACACTAACACGAACAGCTATGGACATATGATGTCTCCTTTTTATTTTTAAATAAGCTACTTAGAAGAATATAGCAAAGGGGTTGTATTAATACAAGAAATTTTAAAAGAATTTTTCATTCATACCGGATATCGCCAAGATAAAACGTGCACGCAGTCGGATTGTCGTCAACATTCGCCGTCCATGCAAAACCACCGCTTATATAAGAAAGATCTTTATCAGTTAAATTAATTTCATATTCTTTCCACTGCTTGGATAAGATAACTGGCCCTATCGAGGCTGTGTCTGAATCAGGATAATCACGGCCTTGGCCAACACCCCCTATCCTAAACTCCGCAATCTTCTCACCGCCATTTTCTCCACGGGCCCAAAACACCAGTTTCGTGGCCCCTTTCAAATTATAGCCTCCTTTACGGTCTCCCCAATTATCAGCAGGGCTTAACCAATAAATACCCACCCAATGACGGCTGCGGGCAGAACAAGCGACGTCATAAACAATCTTAATACAACTTTTCCATTCCCGACAATTGTCTCTCCAGGCATCATCCATTTTAAGACACTCGCCATTAGGCATATAACCTGACGGTATAAATCTATTATGAAAACCTTTATCACGATAAACAACAAATGGCTTGAAAGCTTTTGGGGAATCTGAGGTTTCTTGGGCAAAAGAATTGCTGCAAAGAATAAAAAAGAATAAAAAATAAATACTTGATTTCATATAAAATTTCTAAATTTTAGAAAACTGTAGGGGTCGACCTTGTGTCAGCCCTATATAACGGGCGGACATAAAGTCCGCCCCTACAATTAAAATCTTTACCTGAAACATGTAGGGGCCGACTCAGGGTCGGCCCCTACGGTTGAAATACACTATTAATTAAACATTATCCAGTTCTGCCAATTTCTGTTGAGCGGCTTCGGCAGGTTTCCAGAACCAGCCATTAGGATCCCAACATTGGGCGAAATGGAAATCATTAATGACCTTTTTATAAGCTGCAGCGGCATCATCTTTTTTGCCGGCATTTTGATACGCTTCGCCTAAAATAAACTCAGCGGTGCCGACATCATTAAGTGCCCAATAGCTAAAGGTCTTTTCCTTTGACTCCCAAGCATATTCTTTCAAAGAAGCCTGCATTTCCTTGGCCTTGGCTTCATATAATTCCAAGGTCTTATTGACATACGCTTTCACAGCCTCTAAATCATTGGCTGCCAAAGATGCCCAGGCTTTTTGCACTAATTGATTGGAAGAATAATCGCCGAAGTTCCAATTCACTCCAGCGGCCATCATGTCCAACTTTTCCTTGGCTGCTGCAGCTGGTTTCCAGAACCAGCCCTTGGTGTCCCATGTTTGGCCAAAAGAAAAATCCTTCATGACCTTATTGAACGCCTCTTTTGCCTCGTCCTTCATATTGGCGTTACGGTAGGCTTCACCTTGAATGTAGTAGCAGGTTGCCACATCATTCAGGGCCCAGAGTTTGAAGATCTCATCATTAGATCCTGTGACATAATCTGTCAAACTCGATTGCATCTTGCTTGCCTGTGCCGCATAAAGCTGGATACATTTATTGGTATAGGCCAACACAGACTCAATATCGTTTTGAGCTAATGCTGCCCACGCTTTAGTGGCTAACGTTGAAGAACGGTAATCACCAAAATTAATGGGAGCTTTCACCCCTGCTGCAGGCGCAGCCGCATTATTCGTTGCAGGACTTGCAGGATTTGCTGCCTGTGCAACCGGTGCTGGCTGAGCATCAGCCGCTGCTTTTGCGGCACTCACTGCTGCTTGGTCTTCAGCGCACGCATTCATCGCGCAAAAACCAAATACTGCTACTACTAACAACCCCATCCATTTCTTCATTTCACTCCTCCTCCTTCTTTGTTACGCCTCCCACCAAATGTGAGCGGCCTATAAAATGGTTATAAAAAGATTCTTCTGGTTATTAAGATTTCCAGAGTTCCCTATAAGTATAATATATTTTCCTACCTTCGCGCAAGTACGGGCTGTCTGAGCCATTACCCTGGCCAAATATACCAAACCACTCTTCAAAATAATACCCGCCAGGAAACGGCCCCACCGCATCCGCTTTTGTATCATGAACAGCAGGTGAATAATCCTTCCACCATTCATCAAGCCATTCAAAAGCCATTCCACCGACGGAGTTTCCATCTCCTTCTTTATAGCCTGCGCTGTTTTCAAGAATATCCATCCAATTGCCTTTATGGTAATCAGCCTGGGCCTGTTGCGCTTCCTGATAACTCATGCTCATTCCCCCATAAGCCGGCGCCCCATATTCTGTAATAAAAGCAGGTTTTCCTGCCAATTCCGCAACCTCATCCCAAAAGGAACCAAAACCATAGTTGCCCCTATAAACATTGGCCCCATACGCATCCACATCAGGCGCATATTTCCCAAATTTATCCAGGTATAAGGTGTCCCCATTACAAACAGCAACCGGATGATTCGGATCTATGGACTTTATCATCCTGGCCGCTTCATTAATAAATTTAAAATACGCCACGGGTTTCTTATCGGCGTTAGAAGCAACTCCGTAATTATTTTCATTCCCTAAAATCCACATCAAAATATACGGCTCATCCTTAAACTCCATGACCATGGTGCGGATATAGTCCAACATATGTTTCTGATGCAAAGGATTTTCATAATCAGTTCCTTCCGACCATTTGGCCCCTGATCCAATGGCGTATTTACCCGCAAAATTACTTAAAGCCACCTTTAAACCATACTCTTTATACATTTTTTCTAAAAACGGTTTATCCGCTTTCATATAGGTCTGATAATAAATACGCAAGGTGTTCACACCCATGTCCTTCATTAATTGAAGATCGCCAACAACAGGCTCATCCGGATGCCTTTTATTGTCCCCATATTTATCGACCCAGGCCTCATACGGAGCTGCAATAAGGCCATCATGGCGATCATCTTCCTGCATCCAATCGACCATGGTTCCATCATCCGGGCTTTGCCCAACCTTGGTAGGCATATACGCCATCCCTTTAATCAAAAATGGCTTATTATCCACTAATAACTGCCAATGCCCGCTGGAATATTTAACAAAACGGACCTGACCTTCTCCGGAATAATAAACCGGATCGCCTAAAGGCATCATCACCGGCTTGAGTTTTAATTCTTGCCTGGCAATGGCCATGAACCTTAATTTCTTCAAAGACCCAGGATTTGTTTTAGTCACATAATGATGCGGATCATCGGGATTACTGATATGTATTTTGGCCCCATAAAATTCCATATGCAATTCAGGATGCATCCGAATTAAATACCTAATCTTATATAATGCAGCTTGTCCTGGATACCAGGGGGTTTGCCAATACGTCCAGCCAATTGTCGAAGGAAAATGAACCACCAGGGCATCATAAGCTTTGATGGCTTGCGCAAACATGCCCGCCTTTTCAAAAATAACACCAAGATAAAATAACCTTAAACCCCAAGACTCCGGGGCCGTGTACCATTTATAAAATGCCGCTTGAAGATCCGGTGTATTAACAAAATCCCAATGAGTGCCTTGCAGACGTCCTTGCTTCAAAGCTTTTTTATAACCTGGGTCTTTGTAGACATCCATTATATTAGGGTAAATCCCTTCTCCCACTGCTTTTGCCAAACCTTGCTCATCTGTAATTTGATAATGATAATTAGCCTGGCCCACATTTAAGAACTGTCCATAGCGGCTATAATCAACAACTTCCTCTGTCCCGGGAAACGCCAACACAGGCTTGGTCCTTGAGATATGTTTTTGCGCAACCTCCACAGGAGATTTACCATCAATCCTGTCAATACTGTCTTGGGCTTTCTCTGCAATGGACCAATACGCGCCACGGCTAGGGTCAAAACACTGCGCCCAACGATATTTGGCAATAATATCACGGAACTCTTTTTTGGCTTCCTCTTTTTGCCCTTGATTCATTAAAAGCTCAGCCTTAACAAATAGTGCTGTCGCCACATCAGACACAACCTGATAATTGTGAAAATCAGCGCGGGCAGGAAACCCCCTAAGCTCTTTTGATAAAAATTCTGCCTTTTGGCCATAACCCTCTACAATTTCATCAACTAAAGCACTTAGAGTCTTTAAATCCCCTTTGTTGGAAGCTTCCCAGGCTTGGCGTACAATTTCTGTTGAACTTCTCTGTTGGGCATGAACTGTGCCATAAGGACTTATCAAGAATAAACATAACACCCCTAAAAAGAATATTCGCATTATCCCACCACCTCCCCTGAAATGCCTTTGACAATATGTTTTTGCATTGTTAAATATATAATAATAATTGGGATTGCCGCCATGGTCAACCCTGCCATCAAGACTGGATAATCCGTGCTATTGGCCCCTTGAAACACCACCAAGCCTCTTTGCAAAGGCATCAATTTCGTGTCCTCCAAAAGCAAGGTTGCTAAAATATACTCGTTCCATACGTTCAATGAATTAAAAATTACAATCACCGCAATAGCAGGTCTCGCAAAAGGCATGGCCATGTTCCACCAAATACCCAACTTCCCGCAACCATCAATACGAGCCGCATCCTCAAGTTCATGGGGCATCTTATCAAAGAATGTTTTTAATAACAAAATACTCATCGAAAGCCCCACATTGATCATGCACAAAATATAACCAAAACGGGTATTGGCCAAATGAAGCTTGTTCATCAACACAAAAAGAGCCACAAAAGACCCTGGTAATGGAATCATCATAGCTGCCACAAATAAATAGAAAATAAAATTTTTGCCAGGAAAATTTAACCGAGAAAAGGCGAACGCGGCCAAGGATGAAATTATCACAATCCCGGTCACGACACACACCGTATAAATAACGCTATTTAAGAAAAAAATCGCAAAATTTCCTTTTATCCAGGCAGTGGCGAAATTACTAAAATTCAAGTGGTGCGGAATAATGGCTTGGTCAACAAAAACAGTGTCGTTACTCATCAAAGCACATCGGATCATCCAAAATATAGGGAACAAACAAGTCAAGGCCATGCCCATTAAGAAAACGTGAATCAAGGTCGACTGGGTCATGCCCAAAAACATATATTTATTTGTTCTCATCCTTGTTTTGCCCTATCAGATAACCGTTTCATGATAAAAGATATACAAACCAACATAAACCCAAAAATCACTGCTTGGGCACACGCATAACCAAACCTATTCGTGTTTTCCATAGCTGAAAAAATACAGGTCACCGGCACGTCCGTATGATTCACCAGCCCTTCATTGACCATGGCCACAATCAAAATAAATACCTGCATCGACCCTAAAATAGTCAAAATCATCACCACCAGCATGACTGGCCACATCAGGGGAAGGGTTACATGGGTAAATGTTTTCCTCGCCCCTGCCCCGTCAACCTTGGCCGCTTCATAAAGCTGTTTATCAATGGTTTGCAGGCCTGCTAACAAAATGATAAAACCCCAACCAAAACCTTTCCAAGAATGGACGATGGCTATCGTTGTCAACGCAGTTTTAGGGTCTCCCAGCCAATTGTGGACTAACTGAGGAAAACCTGATGCGAACAACAAATGATTCAAGAATCCAATATATTGGCCATTTTGCATGCCAGGGTTTAGAATCCAATTCCAAATAAGACCTACCACGATTTCAGAAAGAACTGGTGGAATAAAAAAAACCACTCGATAAAAACGTTTCATGCGGATTTCCCTATCACAAGCCAAGGCCAGGGCAAAAGCCAACGCATTTTGAAAGGTCAAAGCAATCAATGTAATATATCCCGCGTGCAACATGGAATTCCACCAAAGATGATCGCCCAGTAATTCTTTATAATTGTGCAGGCCTATAAAATTCATCGGGCCTATCCCCCGCCAATCATAAAAAGAAAGATTTATCATTTTATAAAAAGGGTAGATATAAAAAACGCAGAAAATAGAAAGGGCAGGAAGAACAAATAAAAAATTTTGAAAATTATTTTTTAATATGGATACCGCTTTTGCTTTTGAGTCCATCTTGATTAATTCCCTTTGGCCATCTGACGATCTTTAACCTCCTGTACTTCTTGAGCCACCTGCCGTGGGGTCTTCTCCCCAATAATGATTGCCTGCAGGCCTCTGTCAAAAGCCTCCCGCACAGAAGGATCTTCATTCACAGGCCATATGTCTGGATGCGTTGATTCATCCATTCCCTTGGCAAATTCTCCAAGCACTGACGAAATAGAAACGCTCGCCTGCCTGTTGGCTGGCAAATTATTTGTCTCTTGAGCCAAAACCACCTGCTGTTTTTGAGAAGTCAACCATTTTAAAAAAGCAATGGCCTTTGTCTTATTAGGGGAAGCTGCATTCACCACAAATGACGATCCAGCGCCCCCCCATATTTTAAGTGGATAGGTGTTTGTTACAGGTGGTGGTGGCATAACCCCATACTCTAAGTGTGGATTCATAGAATGATACACATTGACACACCATGAACCATTAAAAGTAAACGCCGCCCTCTCCAAGGCAAAATCCTGCTCCGCATATTTATTGCCCTTGGTCACTATCCCGTCTATAAAAACCCCATTATCACGCAAATCAGCAAAAACACTAAAGACCTTAACCCAATCCGGATCTGTATACTTGACCCTTCCCCTAAATGTTTCAAATATCTTTGCCTCACCCATGATATTAAAAGCATAATTAGAAGCAAAGCAGTCTAAAAGCCACAATTCTCCCCAACCAGAAACAAATGGCGTTATCCCAATGAGTTTCAATGCTTTTGCATCCTTAATAAATTCAGTCAAACTCCGAGGAGCCGAATATATGCCTGCCTTTGCTAATAGTTTTTTATTATAAAGCATCTGTTCATTAGACACATCAATAGGCACACCGTAAATTCCGGGTTTAATGCCATAACCATTAGCCATATCAAAACTCCTGTCTGCCAGGGCTTTTTCAAACAGGCTCTTTTTCCACGCAGATCCGTCAGCTTCCATGCTGGCCGTCAAATCAGCCACCAATCCTGCCTTAATAAAATCCGCCACAACTGTCTTCTTATCAAGAATGCCATAAATATCAGGCAAAACATTAGCCTGGGCTGCAGCAATCACTTTTTGGGAATACGCATCGGACGGGGCAAACAACGAAACGGAGGCTTCAATTCCGGTTTCTTGGGTATATTGTTGGGCAAGCTTGAGGATGGTATCGTTGCGATCCGTCATCCAATGCCACAAGATGATTTTATTGCCAGACTCTTTGGAAGAGGAACATCCCGCCATCAGAACCGCCAGAAAAACCGCTACCAAAAAGGAACATCGCCTCATTAATCCCCGCATCCAATCTCCTCGAAATAATCGAATGAAAACGATTAAATTATTTACAAAATATAAAAAGAAATTTAGCACAGCCTGCGAGGTTGGTCAAATAAAAAATATTTCCAGAATATTTTTTAATTACGCGTTCTTGCGCCTGGCTTCCAAAAGTTTGCGTGTCTCGTAAGCCTTGTCTTCCGTTATCTCAAAGGTCATAATGATAAAAATCGCCAATAACGAAGCCATGATAGGAATACAGATATCACAAAGCCTCAACCACAACAAGGTGTGCGCTGTTTGATGGGAGCCTAAGGCCACATTAAATCCGGTCCAATTGATCAAGATACCTGAAATCAATGAGGCCGCTGCCTGTCCCAGCTTTATCATCCACCAATAAATCGCGCCAAAGGTCCCTTCCCGCCGTGTCCCGGTTTCAAGCTCATCCTGATCGCATACATCCGCTAACATGGAACTGATAATTGTAAAAACAGACCCTAACCCAAAACCAATAAATGGAGCTGCCCCTAAGAGCAGATAAGGATAGTGTGGATTATAACCAAACCATTTGAGGGCATATCCTATCATGGAAATCGGGATGGCCAGCAAAAAGGTATTGCGCTTGCCTATCTTCGTCGTCAACCAGGTGATCAGAGCAATGTCTAGGGACATGCACAAAGCGCTGACAGACCCATTAATGCCCAACAAAATACCCCCCTTGGCATAATCACCGCCAAAATCATAAAAGAAGATCACGTACGAGGTAAATGCGGAGGCAAGCATAAAACCGTTGAAAATAAGAAATGTCACTAAACAAAGCTTAAGATAAGGACGATTTTTTAAGGCAATGGCAAAACCACTGCAAAAATCTTTCATCACGTTCTTTTTTGGGGACTTAGGTAAATGCATGGCCTGTTGTTCCTTATTGAACAGGGCAGGCAAAATCCCCCCAACGGTCAGAAAGACCCCAATGATGACCGCGATAATCCGCACCCCATGCACCAGGTCCTTGGTAGAATACATAAAGGTAAACAGCCACGGGCAAAGAAACCAGGCGATTTGGGCAACCGCATTCCCGACACCTTGCAGGCGTGTCCTTTCATGATAATCCGGGGTCATCTCAAAACCTAAAGCAATAAACGGGATCGAATAAAAAGCAAACGCAATAATAAAAAGGCATTGAAAACCCAAAAAATACCAAAAATAATACATTTCATTGTGCCCCTTATAAAGCTGGAACATCAACGCGAACAAAACCCCGGAGAAAAGGGCGCCATAAAATATAAACGGCCTGCGGCGTCCATACCGCGTACGGGCATTGTCAGAGGTATAGCCAATCAAAGGATCCGTAAAAGCATCCAGAACGCGAGGAATGGTGCCAACCAGTCCCACCAATGCAGGGTTGACCCCAAGCCCCAGATTTAATACAAGTACCATCGCTGAAATGGCAGCGGCTTGGGTTTGATTCACCAGAGCTCCGATGCTATAAACAGCTTTTTGAAAAATGGGGATTCGGTCTTGACGAGCGGTTACGTGGCGGGTTGAATGCTCCAGGATCGGTTCCATTGGCTTCCTCCAAAAATAATATAAAGCTATTAAAAATGAATTTGCATTATAACAAAGCAATCTGGCGCATACAAATACTATTTAACTAACCAAGAATAACCACAAGAAGGACGTCTTGAGTAATGATAGACCTGGGCAGACAAACTTTTTTGGGGCCTAAATGTTTGACCTCCACCTTTTGGCCTTGATACAAAACCTCTTTGATACTATACTTTCCAGCATCCAATTTTTGAGGATTAGAATACTCCACCGTCAGCCGCTTTCCCGCAAACTGGCAAGAGACACAGGCTTTGCCTTCTTCATCAAATTCCTCTTTAACCAATTGGGGCTCAAGCAAAAGATCCCCCCGAAAACCCCTAACACCAAAGGCCTGGCATAATTGGGTCAACACCAACCAACTGGCAGATCCAGTTAAATAATGGTACATGCCCCGTCCCTGGGAATCAAAATATTCGGGAACCCCTGGATAAATCTTGCTCTTGTCTCCATCGATGGCCATCCGGTAAATAGATTGCAACACCTCAAAGCCTTGTCGGGCAAAACCCCGTTGATATAAAGCAGCTGCATACATGACATTCATGTGGCTAAAAAAGGCGCCGTTTTCCTTGGTGCCATAAGCAAAGCCAAAGGCCCTGCCTAAATCCAAATAATGATCAACACCAAAATCCGTATTCAGGCGCAACCCTCCCATTTTCTTGTCTTTCAGAAAATGATCGACACTCGCAATAATTTTTATCACTTCTTCGTCCTGAGCCATACCACTCATGACTGAAAAGACCTGGCCTGTCAAGGTCATCCTCACCCCATTCTCTTTACACCCCTCGATCGGCTTGGCCTGATTATCATAATAACCATTAAACCACTCAAAGGTTTTGAGGCCTTCCTTGACCTGGATTTTTTCTTGGCTGCGGATATGCCCAAATATCCAGTGCCCTTTTGATCGCAAATCACGCACCACGTCTTTAATGGGGACCTCGATAGTCTCCCCGCTTAATGCCGGCTGAACGCTATGAAAATATTTACCAAAAAGATGGCTGTGCTTTTCTTGATGATCATCATAATTGACTTTTTCACTTAAACTATCCAGTAAAATCAAAAGCTCCCGGGCCAGGCGCAGTGAAAAAAGGCCTTTCAGGGCAGCCATATCTTCAAGAAGATCCGCTATTTTTAACAGGTTCCCGCCATAAAAAGACGTGAAGGCCACGGACTCGCCATAGTCAGCTGCCATATCAAGCCCATCATTCCAATCAGCGCTTTCAAGACGAATGATATTGTGTTGGCCAACATTAAAGAATTGAGTCAGGTGTTCCACTAAAAGATGCTCAAGAACAGTCCCCTCATACACATGGCCTTTTTTATCAAGTAATTTATGGCCATATTGGCCCACCCATCCAATATCTTTATCATGGGTCCGGGATAATTGCGGGTCCTTAAAATAACTTTGCTTCTCAAGCAAAATATCAAAATCTCCGCTTTGGTCAATATAAAGCAACAAGGTCAAAAATGGCCAGGCCCCATGGTCCATCCAGACACGGGTGATGGCATTGCGGTCTGCAATAAATTCACCGGGCTTGGTGCCAATGATAGTGGCATTGCTTCCATCAATGCGGATACCCGCACAATTATTGATTAAATCCTGACGAACAACTCCTGGCTCAATTAAAATCAGCGACAATAAATCCTGCCAGATGTCTCTCCAACCACGGCCCCCTTTACCATAATCATGATCTGGTAAAAACGAGCAACCAAAAATACGCCTCAAAACCGGTTGTAAAGTGACCCAACGCATCCAGGAATTAAAATCTCCATCCCCTGTCCCGAAAGAGACACAAGACATCTTGTCAAACCAATATTTCTTATTGGCCTCAAGGCCTTTAGCAAATTTATCTGAGGAATTAAAACAGCCAAAAACGTCCGTGCTTTGCTTTTCATCTGTCCCCATCCCAACCGCAATGATATACGACTGACTGGCCCCCTTGGCAAGCGTGACGTCTTTAAAACGCAAAGCACCCACCGCCTCTTTCCCCTCGAGTTCCATGATAGAAAGATGGCGACAAGCTGAATTTTCAAAAACCGCTTGAGGCTTGAAGATGGACCCGCCATCCCCATAAAACGCATCTGCCGTCGGAAAAGAACCAACGATACCCGTAGAATCATCCTGGCATCCATACACGTAATAAACCGCATGATTTTCTTTATGCCCCTCTTCATTAAAAGCCATGGTCGAGCGCAAGAGAACCCCTTCTTTTGTTTGTTTGACTCTATTTAAAAGGGCTGTCACATGCTCATGATCATGTTTATTCGCCAAAGAACGACCAAAAAGAGCAACCGCAGCTGTTGGGGTAAATTGAATTGGGCCTGATGAAATATTTTTCACGGTCACCTGCATCAGTTCCACATTTTCCCCACTCACTGGAATATAATTGACCGCGCTTAATTCAAGACCTGCCCCTTGATGCACGCGCTTTATCTGATGCCATAAAGGCCCTATCTCCACTGTTGAAGAATAAGGTGAAGTCTCTTGAGACAAACAAACCACCCCTGTATCCTTCATAAAAACAAAAAATTCCCGTAAAGGAAAACGCAAATCCTCACGCGAGACAGGCTTGGTTAAATAATGGAATTTATCTACCTTAATATCACCGCTAAGAGAAGGCGTTATAGAAGATTTTAAGCTGACCGCATCCTTGCCGCATAAAGGAGCATAGATGTTCTTTAGCGAAGCAGCCTTTGTTGAAATAAAACTCACCCTATCGGGCAAATATTGAAAAAAGGGACCCTTTGACATAAAACATTTAGGCTAGTTTGAAGAAGCGGTCGATTCGGCAAGTTTAAACAAACGTTGTGTTTTAAAGAAATGCACTTCTGAAAACTGCACTCCCATCTCCCACAAAGACGAATCCAACAATTTTTGCCATTTTACGCGACCATTTAACACCATTGGCTCTGTGCCACCTGGCAATTCAACTTCCAAAGAAAGTAAGTCATCCAAATAAAAATGTTGCTTACTTAAAATACGCACCCCACCCGCAGAAGCATCTCTTAAAAACACATCTGTCCCGTAGTCTTCACGGGTATCCTTAAATTTGACCGGAAAACGAGCTGAAAAACGCTCAAATATCCTGCGTTCCTCTGGAGAGTTCGATTCTGCTGACATAAAACAGCCTCTATTTAACTATTTAATTAATTTTGCGTTCTAAATGCTTTGATTTTAAATATTTATCAAAACGAGCAGGAGATCCTGAAATAACATCTGAAAACGTCATTCCAACACGATATTGGTTCGATACCTCAATTTTACGGACCCATTTCACAACCCCAATAACCATAACAGGTTCTGTATTAGGCTTCAAAATAATCTCCAAAGCTATTTTTTGATTAACAGCAACTGGCTTTAAAGAAAGAAAACCCATGCCATGACGACTGATATCAAATGTTTTCGTGCTGTCGAATTCGTAACCCTTTTTGCTTTCAACAGGTACGAAACAATTATACCGATTTTCAGAACGCTGTTCTACGGGGGAATTCATAAATAAAATACACCCTATCCTTTAAGTTAATGAATCTAGGTTGAGCAAACGCTTTCCATGTATAGTTTACCCTATAATTAACAAAAATCAAATCAAAATGAAAATTTATTTTGAGCTTGTAACTTGCTGTTATAAATATAGTTACCGAAAAGAAAGAGGGAAAAACAAAAAATATTCTAATTAATTTTTCCTAACTTCTTATATTCTCATGATTAAGATTCAATTTCTGCTGCAATTCTTTAATAATCGGGAAATTACCTGCATAGCGGATTTCAAGGAAATCTGGAACCAATCCCTGTATACGACTTAGTTGAGCCATATCCCTCAAAGACGCCTTCAAAAGAGCCCTACGACCATTCCTTTGGATCTGAAAATTCAAATGCGCCCGATTCAAATCAATACCTCCATATTGACTGACAGATCTTGTAGCACCCATGGCAAAATCTTTAATGCTGTTGAATAAAACCCTGGAATTAACAATATAAATACATTTTTTCCTTTGGTAAATTTCACAGAAACCCAACCCCAATATTTTTCCTTCAATCAAATATCTCTTAACAATAGACTCGTCAAAAATAATCCGATCCGTACCATTTTCTATCGCCTTTTGAGTGATGGCCATCAAAAACTGCAATAATATAATCTCCAAATTATGCTGATCTTCAGACTTCAATCTAAAATCTGTCACATGCACTTTAGGACCATAAGAGTCCTCCTCAGATACAGCTATCATATACCCTGACATCTGGCCATCAGCATCGTAAGAAATATACGTATAACCGTCCTTACCTTGCGCCAGAAGACTATCATAGTCTTGACGGGAAAGGCCGTGTTCCCCGTCTTGCCTTGGTATTTGTTGCATCTGTTCAAACACCTGATCTCTTTTGGAAGAATGAGAAAAACTTTCTATACTTTGAACTGGAAAGCCCCGTGTGCATAAACGCGAATAAGATTTTTCTCCAGCTAAAGAAGAATCTATGAATCTTTTTGTCCTGATCCACGTAGCCTCTGTCAATTCTGCTTGCTGTTGAATGGCCTTTGCAGATGTTCGATCGTCCGGGGTTCCGTCATGATGTTCAGCGGTTTCTATAGAAATCTTACCACCAGGCATGACTTTTTCCATAATTTCCTTATAAACACGCTGCGGAATACCCTCAACATACATATCAATATTACACATGCGCACATACCGATACGCCGATTCTTTTAAATAAGTCTCAGGATCCCTGATATCTGCCCGTCGGACAATGATCCCAGAAGCGTTAAAATGCTCCTTGGCCGCATTCAGAAACGCTTCAATAAAATAAGATCTGTCTACAGCAATGACCTTCTCACCACGCATCTGATAAAAATACCATGCCGCCCTTGGACCTGCTGCTAAATCAAGAATATAATGATTTGAATCTTCGGGAATCTCTTCGCGTAAAGGAAATTCTGTGAAATAATATTGTTCTTCACGTTTCCAGTCCCTGAGCATCTGGTCCTTTTCTTGGGCAAACGCTAACTCACCGAATTTCCACAACATCATTTTAGCTGGCTCAAAATTGAAGCTATACGCGGATTCCATAAAATCAAGAATATCCTTAACAATATTTTTCAAATGACGTGGAAGGGTTAGCCCCTTATATTCCCAAAAATCCTCAACACTTGGCGCAAAATGCACACCTAAGATTATAGAAGCGATCTGTTTATTTAAATCCTCCATATCCATTCCTGTTTCAGCCGCCCATTGACGGTATTTATCCCCGTAGGTTTCGTTAGTCCTCCATGAAATCTTTTGATCGAAAAAAATATCTAGCGGTGATTGGTGAATGCGAGCTAATGCTGTCTTATTATATTCCTCATGGGCCGGCATTGCCGAATCACGATTAGCTGGAATAAAATCAACCATCGCGCAATCAACATTCGACAATTGGGCAGCACTAGAGCCCCCCCCCCGAACGACTTCAACCGGAAGAATCCCGTTTGACAAAACCCCAACCGTCCCGGCAGGCATGGCGCTGCTATACGGTTGAACGCCATGGATATACGCGAGAGCTCCTCCTGAAAAATATTTTCTGGGGATTACTTCGTGGGTGTATTTGTCCACATCATCTTTAATGTAATTAAACACGCCTTTTTGGAACGCTTTTAAATAGCGTTGGTATATCTTTTCATTAGTTGTAGGATCTTGGTCTATGCCTTTTACCTTGGCCTTGTTTGCATAAACCTTGCCCAACAATGATTCTTGAAGCGCTTTTTTGTACCAAGCCGCCAAAATCATGCTGTTATATATTTGACGTAAGTTAGCAAAATTCTCTCCCTCATTGACTTCTTTTTCAATTTCAGGAAGGATGATATCTTTGACGATTGTTGTAGAGACGCGATTTATCGCGTCTTTATTATGAGACGCCATAAATGGCGTCTCTACATTATGTTTTTGAAATGCCAAATAATCCTTTTCTAACATCACCTTTAAATGATTACATAAAACATAAACCGTGTTCCCGCTTTCATAAACAATGGCTTTATCAGGAATAATCCACACCTTGTTAAACGTATTGACCCAAACATTGGTTGTCTTGTATTGTTTCGAAACTTCTTGATATATCCTCTTCCAAAATCGCCTCCCTAAGTCATCCTCAGGATACATGAGGCTCGAGGTGATCTGCTTTAAAATATAGTCCTGTCCCAGAAGATCTCTCCCCATTTCAGTTAAACCGAAATTTCCTTTAATGATACGGTTCTTTTCATAGGGGGAGAGATTGACCCACTGATCTTCATCAGGGATAGTCAATGCGGCCAAAAAATACTTAATCAATTTTTTGTATTCTTCTTTTTTTAGATTTCCACTCAGGGACTGTTTGCCTCTATCAATAAGAAAGTCAAACCTCAAGGCATTATCTGAATGAATGGTCATGCCCACTAAACGCGCTGGATTAAAAGGAAGGCTCAAATGAAGCCTGGCCCCGGGCTCAGGCAATAAAAATTCTTGAGCAGATACATTGGTTTGATTGAAACTTGTAGATATAAAAACCCATACTGCGAAAAAAGCCAATATCCTGCGCAAATTATATCGATAAAACATTGTTTACTCCTATCATTTGATAACCAGCCCTATCAACAACAATCAAAATCTTTACACCTGATATAAGTATAAAATATTGAAGGGATCAAAAACCACTTTTTTTAGTTCTAAATCTATAGATGCTGATGTTATACTATTTTTCTATATGGCACAAAACTCAAAAAGAGTGAAACAGATTTCCATTGAAGAATACAACAAAATCAAAGAAAAAATCGCCAAATCAAAATTAAAATTACAGTTTCCTTTGGTGATTCGAATCTGTTTGATTGTCCCTCTTCTTTATGGGATATTCCTTATTTTGTACTTTCTTATCCATGTTCGTTTTGTGGCAGAACATTAAACGGAGATACGACTCATGACAGATATTGTTGTTCTTTTGCTGAGTATCCTGTTTCTTGTCCGTGGCGCTTCACGGGGATTTATGCGTTCTTTATTCGGGCCTTTCTCCATGATAGTGGCCACCCTCATGAGCATCATCTATTATCAAATCACAAAAAATATTATCGTCAGTTTAATTATAGGATTAGTAGGCCCCTTCCTTTTACATTTGCTTTTGCGGATTATTTTTTCTGAAATCACCGCCTCCGAGTCTTTCAATAAAAAACCACGGGCCATGAGCCAACTCGCAGGCGCCTTACTTACCTTTTGCTGGGGATGGGTCTTTATTGCCATTACCCTTATATTATTAACATTTATACCGCCATTAACCGGATTCCTGGAGACCATTCAAAAGAATGTTTCACAATCTTATTCCTACCATTTCGTCAAACCCTTGCAGGATCGTTTTTTCCCACCCCCTAAACAAAACAAGGTTGAGGAGGTGGAAAATGAAAATACAAATGTTCTCTCTGAAGCCCAATCATTGGCCCAAGACCCTCATTTTCAAAAAATGATTCAAGACCCGGAAATAAAACAAGAGATGGAAAACCGCGATATTGCAGCCCTGATGAAGCGCCCTCAAGTGCTGGACTTTGCCCAACAAGTCATGAGTAACCCTGCCCTCATGAAAAAAGTGATGGATATATACAAACACCAAAAAGCTGAAACCAATTCTCAATAAATATTTATTTCCCGATACAAAAATCAGCAAAAATGCGGTCCAACAAATCCACATCAATATGCCGTCCCGTAATGGCATCAAGTTGATTAACGGCAAGCTTAATTTCTTCGGCAACAAATTCAATAGACATCTTGTTTTTTAAGAAACGACTGGCTTCTTCTAAATTATTTTGGGCCTCTTCCAGGGCTTTGATATGCCGAATATTACTGACCAAAACGCTATGGGTATCCATCAACAGACCTTCATGAATGGTATCAAGGACCTTCGATTCCAAAGCCTTAACGCTCTGAGGGCTTAAAGCGCATACCTTGACCATATGCTCCTTGCCAAATAAGGCCTGCGGGATCCCTTCATCCATACGGGCTTCTAAATCCATTTTATTAATCACCACCAAAACGCGGCTGTCCTTTAATTGATTCATCAATCTCATGTCGTCTTCCCCTAAAGGAGTGCTGTGGTCTAAGACCAAAAGAACGATATCCGCACTTTTAATATAAAGATGGCTGCGCTTAATGGCTTCTTCTTCAATCATGTCCCGAGGCACCAAGATACCCGCCGTGTCAACCAACAAAACAGGCACCCCTTGAATTTGAGCAGACTCCTCCAGCACGTCACGCGTTGTTCCTGGTATATCGGTCACGATCGCACGCTGTTGTTGTAAAAGCGCATTAAGAAGCGATGATTTGCCGACATTGGCCCTTCCACAAAGCACTAAACGTATCCCTTCTTTTAAAAGGCGTCCACTTTTTGAAGACTCCAGAAGAATTTTGATACTCGTTGTTTCTCTGTGAAGCCTTTCCATAATCTCTGTATCATTTTGCGACTCAAGGCCATCTTCCGGAAAATTAATTAAGGCTTCAAGCGTGGTGTAGGTTTTCATTAATTCTTCCCGGATAAGATGAAGCTCACTGGATAAGGCCCCTTTGAGCTGGTTTTGGCTTGTGGCTAAAAATTTTTCTGTCCTCGCATTAATGACATCAATCACAGCTTCTGCCTGGGCCAAATCCATCCGGCCATTTAAAAAAGCCCTCTTCGTAAATTCTCCAGGCATGGCCTGACGGGCCCCTGCTTTTAAAAGCACCTGAAGGACTTGAGATAATACCGTCATACCGCCGTGGCAATTAAATTCAACCGTATCCTCACCCGTATAGCTGCGAGGGCCTTTCATCAAAGACACCAACACCTCGTCAATCACCCCTCCATCGTGGGCATTGATGACCCATCCATGACGAAGAACATGGCTGTCGCTTTGCGAAAGTGTCCGAGGCCCCTGAAGGCGTAAGACAGCATCAGACACAGCAATCGCTGATGGCCCGCTTAAACGGATCACCCCAATCGCCCCATTCCCCGAAGGGGTCGCAATCGCCACAATCGTGTCTTCTAACCCTTTATATTGGTACATATCGGTCCTTGCAATTATCTATACGTGTTATTATTTCACACAAGTACCCTTTGATAGTGGACGGATAGGGCGCACTAGGCTAAAATAGGGAAACCCCTCTACGCTAAGGCTGTAACATACGCGTTTCAATCAGGAGCACCTTAACGGCGCGCCATGAACGATATTCCGAGCCTCTGCCACTACAAAAAAAGATCCTGTGATTAAAATCACCCCTTGTTTATCTGCTGTGTTCAACGCCCTGGCTATGGCTGAAGGTATATTATCAATGATTTCCCAAGGTTTATCACTAAAATATTTTTGAGCGTCCTTTTCAGTAAACTGATGGGCCCTTGGATGATTGGCCTTTGTCAAAAAAACACAGGCGATCTGATCTTTTAATGGACGGCATATCCCTTCAATGTCCTTATCTTCCGAAACGCCTAAGATCAAAATAATCTTTCGATGTGGATATTCATCCCCCAACAGACGCGCCAACGCCAGGGCTGAGGCCTCATTATGCGCGCCATCAACAATCACATCAGGCGATTGACGCAAAAGCTCAAAACGCCCAGGCCAGCGCACATTCTTTAAACCTTTTGTGACAGCTGTGTCTAAAATCCCCATGCCCATCTCCTTTAAAATCGATACCACCTCAAGCGCTGTTTGCGCATTTGTCCTTTGATGCTTCCCTTTAAGCCCCAGTTCGAAATTTTTATCCGCACCTGCTTTCACCTCGATAGGATTAATGCCCAGCTCTTGACAACGCGCCCTCAACACTTCCATGGCCTCTTTCTCTTGAGGGGCTATCACTACTTTTTGATTGGAATTCTTGATAATACCAGCTTTTTCAAATGCAATTTGACTTAAAAAGGACCCTAATATCTGTGTGTGATCGAA
>JADFXW010000110.1:0-2284 GCA_015233375.1 Candidatus Omnitrophota bacterium
AGAAAATCAAGACGTGTCTTTTTGGCTAACCATAATAGTAATGGCCAAAATATATAGAACTGTTCCTCAACACCTAATGACCACAAATGTAATAATGGTTTCGTGTCTGAGGCATTATCAAAATAACCATTTTCGCGCCATAAAATAAAATTGGAAATAAACCCCGCGCCTGCCGCTATATGTTTGGATAACTGTTTAAACTCATCTTCAAACAAGAGAAACCAACCTAATAAAAAACAAACAGCCAGGATAATGATCACAGCGGGAAATATGCGCCTAATTCGTCGTGAATAAAATTCGACAAAAGAAAAGGTGTTTTGATTTAACTGACCAAGGATGATGGTGGAAATTAAAAAACCTGAAATAACAAAGAAAATATCAACACCAATAAATCCGCCCTTGAATAAATGAGGAAAAACATGGAAACCTAAAACAGAAAGGACAGCCACCGCACGCAGCCCATCAATGTCCGCGCGGTATGTCACAAGGGAATTTCGGGCTTGAGGGCTTAAAGGATGATCTTTCATAGATCAGCATAATACCATATCATCCAAACAGGACAAATGGTTCAAATATGTTTTGGCTCTTGCATCGATAGAGCGACACCTGATTGAACCTCTAAGATATGCGGCTCAAAGCCTTTGATGGCGCTTAATTGAGCCATGTCTTGTTGGGCCACGGGTAAGGGAATGCCCTTGCCATCACGCTTAATAACCATGGCCATATTCGCAGAATTCAAATCAATACCACCGTAATTCATGGCGTTATCTTGACCGTCTCTTCTATGCGTCAGGCTTATGCCTTTCACTCCTCTTTGGAATTGCCCCTGTGTTGTTATTGTCTGATCTAACAAACGTCGATAACCGATTTCAAAATCTTCTAAAATCCCAGTAAAAGGCAACACATCTGCCAAAAATCGCCTAAAACCCGTTTCAAAATCTGCTTTCGACGTTAACAATTGGGTCTTAACACGTTCTGCTTCTTGTTGAGCCTGTTCTTGACTCTTAAACTTGCCCAAAACTATCACAAAAGCATTTCCTTCATTCCTAAATTGTACTCCATGCTTCTTAAGAAACCCTGCTGTTTCAGCAATCCTTTCGTTATTCCAAACCCCATCGTTCGAAGGGCCATAATAAAACAAGGTTAATCTCCATACACCACGATCAATGGTAGAGGGTTCAACCTGACGAGCAGACCTGATGATCCCTCTGATTAAACGTAAACTTTTCATCGCCCTGCTTATTATTCTCTCCTGTTGTGGTAAGCGCGTTGCATTGCCCCATGGTGTTCCTTCACTTTCAACAGCCACATTTCTCTCTCTAAAGATAATCTTATACCGCCCATCTGAATCTTTATCGCCTTGACGAAAACACGCCTTCATTTCTCGAGCCAAACTTTTCCTTTCTTCAGTCGGGAAAGAATGAACATTATTTTGTGCAAAATATTTTATCACCAAATCCTCCAAATCATGTTGTGAGGAAACCTTAAGGCTTGGATTATCATTCAAGAATAATAAAGCCATGACCGCCAAAAAATTAATAAACCATGCTTCTGACACAACTTTTCCAATAATCGCTGGTCTAAGCCTATACGCAAGGATACAAAACGTCTTCGCCTCTTCTTTTGTTAAGAAAGGCTTCCTGTTTTGACTTTTGGTCATATCCAGATACTGTCTATAGGATATCTTTTTTATCCGAGTAATAAACTGTGTAAAAAAAACTGTCTCAGCTTCTGTTAACCTTACACCCTGCGCTTGTTCTAAATCTATGCTGTTCGGTTGTCTTAACTGCTTAACTGTACTAAACAATACATCCTGCCAAGACACCTTCCCAACATCAACCTTATCCATCACATACCTTGTAAATTCCATTTCTGCCAGATCTCTTTGTATGAAATACTTCACAATCCACACTATCGCCACCAGTCCAATCAAAAAAGCTGTCATTGCTAAATTTGCTGGAACAGCATCGACCACAACCTTATCCAACTTTCGTTTTAATAGCGTTCTTTCACCAGGGGTTACTTGCGCTAAATCCCTGATGATTCTCATGGCATGATCTTGCCGCATAAACCCGCCAGAAAAATATTTCTTTGGGATGCGCTCATGCGTGTATTGATTGATGTCCTCTTTGATATAACTAAAAACCCCTTTTCTAAAAGCTTTCAGATATTCCTGATAAATAACGGCGTTGGCCCTTGGGTCCTGGTCAATCCCTTTAACCTTGGCCTTGTCCGCATAAATTTTGCCTAACAAAGACTCTTTTAAGGCCTTCTTATACCAGGT
>JADFXW010000110.1:2309-5205 GCA_015233375.1 Candidatus Omnitrophota bacterium
AAGGCCCGTGAAAAACTCTCCAGGCCTGCGTTAGAAAGCCTGGCCATTATTGCGTATAAGCAGCCTGCAGGCAGGGCTGAGGTGGAGGTCATCCGCGGGGTCAACTCTGACGGGACCATTGCTCATTTATTAAACAAGGGTTCCCTTGGGGCGCTTTCATATTCAAGGCTACTTCGCCTGGCAATGTGCTTGGGGACACGTCCCTGAAAAGCGGGACATGTCCCCTGGTAGGCTTCAGGGTTTTCTCCATGGCCAAATAATCCTCTTCCAACATCACCTTTAGATGACTCTTGAGAATATACACACTCCCATCATGTTCATACAAAACAGCCTCATCTGGCACTATCCACACCTTATTAAAAGTGCTTACTGGAACATTGGTGGTATGATATTCATTCGAGGCGCGTTCATACACCTTGGTCCAAAACTTTTTACCAATCCCTTCTTCAGGATACAAAAGGCTTGAAGTGATTTGTTTTAGCAAATAATCTTGGGCTAAAAGATCCCGGCCCATTTCAGTTTGTCCGAAGTCTTCTTTAATAATACGGTTATTCTCGTAAGGAGAAAGGTTTACCCATTGGTCTTGGTCTGGAATAGTCAATGAAGCCAAAAAATATTTAATTAAATTCTGATATTCTTTCTGTTTCTCAAGGCTATTTAAAGCCCTATCGCCTGGATTAATAAAAAAATCAAACCGCAAGGCATTATCCAAATGCACGGAAAGCCCCAATAACTCTGGTTTATGAAAGGCCTTGCTTAAATTCACCATAACACCAGGTTTAGGCATCCATGGCAATGGAAGATTAGCCTCAGCCCAGGCTTGAGATAAGCAGGAAACGCTCACAAACGCTATAGCCACAAGAGCTGAAATAGTCTTTTTAATCTGCCTTTGCATAAAATCTTTCCTTAACTTGTTTAAGTTTGATATAAGGTTTGGCAGTTGTTTTCTCAACTACTGTTGCCCCGCCAATCTTCGTCACCGATTCTGAAAAACAACCCGAAGGGCGTTGTTTTTCTGAAAAATTAGAAAAGATTGGCGGAAAAAGGCAATCCGTGGTTGAGAAAATAACTTCCAAGCCTTATATCAAACTCACTTTAACTAATATAAATATGCCATATAATTTTATAAAAAACAAGCAACGGGCAACAACAGGTTGCGATATCTTAAAGATTTTGTTAATATACTTTTTAATATGAGAATGAATACTGGTCTTCGTATTGGTGTCTTGGGCTCTATCTTGATGACTTTGGCCATCAGCGCGGCTGTCCTTTATTCCTACCAAGCCACCCTCAGGGCCCAAAACAAAAACAAGACCGTTCAATCTGTCATCAGCCAGCTCAATAAACTCAACAGCCTGGCTTATTATTACCTTTTAGATCACGAAGCTGAATCCAAACAACAGTTTTTAGCCGCACAAAACAAGGTCCTGCAACTTCTTCTTTCAGAGAAATTTGACGATCCTAAACAGCAGGATTTATTAAATGTGATCCGTAAAAATATCGCTTCCGTACGGGAATGGTTTCTTATCATGAGCTCCAACTATGAAATCCAAAAGGATGCAAGAACGACCCCCGCCTTTAGGGAAACCGAACAATGGTTGGTAGGCCAATTCCTGCTCAAAGACCGTTACCTGATTGCTGATGGGTTAAAACTACAAAGCCTGGTGGGTGAAGAGCTCATCGCAGTACAAAGGACCATGAGCTCTATCGTCTTTTTCTTACTGATGATATTTATTATCCCTTTGATTTTGGCCTTAATAAAAAATATCGAAGTCCAAACCTCCTCGAAAGAAGAACTACAAAAATCTATCACCATCCAAAAAAAGGCCATAGACATCGAGAAAAACAAGCGGTTCATTCAAATAGGCACCTTGGCCACCATTGTGGCCAACGAGTTACGTAACCCCCTGGCAGCCATCAGCATGGCTTCCTATAACATCAAGCGAAAAGCAAATAATCCTGCCCTGGAAAAACATTTAATCACCATCAAACAAAAGGTCATGGAAGGTGAACGAATCATCGATAGTCTTCTTCTTTTTTCAAGGCTTAAACCCCCGCATTTCGAGGCCATTGACCTTCTCTTTCTCCTTGAGGAATGCTTGACTCAAGCCCAAGAAAAAAATAAGAAAAAAGCATCCCTCATCAAGAACATCTCTGCGCTTGAAAATATCCCTATCGCCGCAGATGCAGGGCAAATGAAAGAGGTGTTCAATAATATTTTAAATAATGCTTATGAGGCACTCCTCCCTCAGATCGGGAAAATTAAAATAACCGCCCAGGTGGATGACGCTTGGATCAATGTCTCTATTGAAGATAACGGCCCAGGGATAGATGAAGGTCTCTTGGACAAGGTCTTTGAACCCTTTTTTACCACAAAATCCAAGGGAACAGGTTTGGGGCTTGCTGTCTGCAATCAAATCATGACCATGCACCAAGGGGAAATTAAAATACAGCCTGGTAGCAAGCAAGGAACCTGTGTCTGCATTGCCCTGCCCAGGGAAAGAGCCTACAATGGTCACTAAGATATTTTCTAGCCCCTTATAGCGCTATAGGACACATCGACAATGCCTGATAAAGTGTTAATTGTCAACAGTGATCAAGGATTTAGGGAAGAACTTAAAGACGCGCTCGAAGGCTATGAGGTCATCGAAGCTGCCAGTGGGCAGGAAGCCATCCTTTTCATGCAAAGGGCCAATGAAATCGGAGTCATCCTCTTAGACATGACGATACAGGATATTCCAGCCCCAGATGTTGTATCCGCCATCCGAAAAACCGATCCTCATGTAGGTCTTATCTTATTAATAGAGCATCCTTCCAAGAATGTAGATTTTCAAGAGTTAAAAGAAGCTGCTGACGATTATATTGAAAAACCTCCAGATATTAGCGCCCTTCGGGA
>JADFXW010000111.1 GCA_015233375.1 Candidatus Omnitrophota bacterium
ATGGGGTGGGTATTGGCAAGAGGGATGAAAGTGATGGGGTTTTTTTGGCAAAAACTCCTTGTTTAGATGAGTTGATGAAGTCTCTGCTTTATACTCAATTAAAAGCGCACGGCACAGCTGTGGGTTTACCGACAGATGATGATATGGGTAATTCTGAAGTAGGGCATAATGCCTTGGGTGCGGGACGTGTTTTTGATCAAGGGGCAAAATTGGTGGATAAGTCTATTGCCGATGGCAGTATATTTGAAGGCGAGGTTTGGAAGGCCATGGTGGAGCGTGTCCAAACACAAGACAAGGTTTTTCATTTTATTGGCCTTTTGTCCGATGGTAATGTGCATTCACATATCGATCAATTATTTGCTCTGGTGCGTCGTTTAGAACAAGAGGGTGTAAGACGGGTCTGTATTCATGCGCTTTTGGATGGCCGTGATGTGTATGAAAAATCAGCGCTGACTTATATTGAAAAAACGGAGAATCTTTTAAGCGAGATTAATAAAAAGCACAGGAATTTTGAATACCGTATTGCTTCTGGTGGTGGGCGCATGGTGACAACCATGGACCGCTATAATGCAGACTGGTCTGTGGTGGAGCGAGGTTGGAAGGCTCATGTGTTAGGTCGTGGCCGCCGTTTTACTTCTGCTAAAGAGGCTGTTGAAACCTATTATAAAGAAGATCCCAAGATGACAGATCAGTACATGGATTCTTTTGTCATTGAAGATGATGGCAGTCCTGTGGGCACCATTGAAGATGGGGATGCTGTCTTATTTTTTAATTTTAGGGGAGACAGGGCCATTGAAATCTCCTTGGCTTTTGAAAAACAGGATTTTGATAAATTTGACCGCATCAGAGTTCCTAAGGTTTTATATGCCGGGATGATGGAATATGACGGGGATTTGAATGTCCCTAAAAATTATTTGGTTTCACCTCCTCAAATTGATAAGACTATCAGTGAATATTTATGTCAAGCGGGGGTGAGTTCTTTTGCGATTTCTGAAACCCAAAAGTTTGGACATGTGACCTACTTCTGGAACGGAAACAAATCAGGGTATATTGATGAGAAATTGGAGTCTTATTTGGAAATTCCATCGGACAAGATTCAGTTTGATAAGGCTCCTGCCATGAAAGCCTCTGAAATTACAGACAAGACCATTGAACTGCTTAAAAGCGGGAAATACAAATTTGGTCGGTTAAATTATCCTAACGGCGACATGGTAGGCCATACAGGTATTCCTGAAGCCATTATTACGGCTGTTGAGACCGTGGATCAATGTTTAGCAAGACTTTTGGGGGTCATTCAAGAGTTAAAGGGTGTTCTTGTTGTCACAGCAGATCATGGTAATGCGGATGAGATGTTTACGGTCAAAAATGGCAAAAAACAAATAAGCACAGCCCATTCGTTGAATCCTGTGCCGTTTGCTATTGTTGATGCAGGAGACCCGGGTGAATACGAGATGTCTTCCATTCAAAACCCGGGTCTTGCTAATGTCGCAGCGACCCTATTAAATTTATTGGGTTATCAAGCGCCTGATGATTATTGTCCTTCATTAATCCGTTTTAAGTCGTGATGAAGAGGCTTAATCAGGGGTTGCAAGAGCGAGTCCCTAAAATCATTTATCAGCTACGTATTCAGGCTACGCGTGAGGAGGCTTTAAACCTGGTGCGTGCTGTTTTATTGAGTGTGGGTTTTAGTGATACAGATTTGGTCAATTTGGAATTTGCAAAGACTCCTGCCATTGAGTTGTTTGATGAGCACGCTCAGAAATTGTCTCAAGTCGAAGGCCTTTTTAAACGCCTTAAATTATCAGGTGTTAAAGTCATTCTACGCCGAATGACCCCAAAGGATTGGTTGACTGTTTGGAAGTTAAGATGGAGGCCCGCACCCTTGACTCGTCGATTAGATGTGGTCCCGGTTTGGTATAAAGAAAAATATAAAGTTAAGCGCGGCCGTGACTATATCTTAATGGACACCTTGATGTCTTTTGGAACTGGTTTACATGAGACAACAAGATTGATGGCTCAATTAATAGAAAATAAGCAAGGTGAATTTTCTTCTTTTTTAGATATTGGCACAGGCACCGGGATATTGGGTTTGGTTGCTCTTAAATACGGGGCCCAGGAGGTGATGGGTATTGACATTGGCCAGATGAGCATTGAAGCTGCCCTTCACAATATGAAGGTCAATCGATTGCATTTTAACGTCAAAAAGGCTGATATTAAAACCTATCGTTCTTCGCAAAAATATGATTTTGTGGCGGCTAATTTAGTGACCAATGATCTGATAACGCATGCCAAAAAGATCATAAGTTTTGTTAAAAATAACGGGTATTTAGCCGTGTCAGGGATTTCATTGGATAATGTGAATAAATTTGAAAAAGCCTTTGCAGGTTTTTCTTTAGAATGCGTTCAAAAATGCGAAGGTCAACAGTGGGCTTGTTTTTTATATAGATTAATATAAGAATTTTTACATTGCGAAGTGTTTTTGGCCATGTTATTCTAATTTTTAGTTGGTCTACCATGTCTCTTTTAAAAAATTACGTGTAAAAATATGATCCGTCAATTGATGATATTGGGTTTGTTGTTTGTTTTATTTATTCCTCAAGGATGGGCGAACAGTTCTCAATACCCCAATCCTTATCGTCAGACCATGTGGAACAATGTGACTGATTCCATTCATACCCTTGGACAAACACCCCAACAAGCTAAAATCACCAAGAAAAAGCTACACAATCAGCGCGCCCAGAAGCGGATGGATAGTACTAACAAAGCAATACGAGCTCAAAATATAGCCAGGATCAAAGCCTGGCAGGCCGCGCAAAATCCATAATATCATTTTAGGCAATGTTTGTTTTTTTTTTGTAATTTTGCATGTGTAACCTTTGCTAGTGGACGGATGAGGTGAATTTGTTTTTTTAAAACGATGGGTCATTTTTTAACGCCTAAAATTAGTCTGGCCTTCGGTGGCCAAACAACTCGTCCTTTATTTCTCTAGAAATAAAGGACTCAAACAAGTTTGGCCATTTTAGCCCTGACGGGCTAAAATCCCCTTAGGCCAGACCAATTTTAGGCTAAAATGACCAAATCGTTTTAAAAAAACAAATCCACCTCATCCTACTACTTTATTATTCAATGATGTTTATCTACTAGAGTTTTAAAGAACCATTTTTTTAAATTTTATGACTAAATCCATAAAAATTTTTATACCTTGTCTAATAGGATTAATCATTTGTATTGGTTTATTCCTGCGTTTGTACCATATCAGCGCCAATCAGTTTCTTTTTTATGATGAGGGGATGTATTTGGGATATAACAGGCCTTTTTTAGAATTGGTTGCGAAAAATCCGGCCCATAACATGACGGAATTAGCGGTTATTTTATCACTTATGTTTAAGGCTGCCTTAACCACAGCCAAGGCTTTATGGTTTTTTATTTTAAACTTAAGGGTCTTTGTTTTTGGGGCTGATGCCTGGTACGTCGCTCGATGGATTTCAGCAATGAGCGGCCTGGCTTGTGTGGCACTGACCTTTTTTTGGGCCAAGCGTTATTTTAATTCAAGACGAATCGCGGCTTTAAGTGCTTTGATATTGCTTGTTTTACCCAGCCATGTGTTTTATTCACGATTAGGCATGCAAGAATCGCTCTGCACGTTTTTGTTTTTAAGCGCTGTTTATCTTTATCAGAGACAGAAGGGTATCAGTTGGAGTTTTTTTGTTTCCGTGGTATTGATGGCCTGTGTGTATTTGACGAATTACCGTATGATTATTGCCCCTGTTTTTATTCTCTTTATTGAGGTTTTTAATGCTTTTATCATGAAAAATAAATTTGATTGGAAGGGGCTTGTGATTTATGGGGTCTGTTTTTATGGGCTTGTGCTGTTTGTGGGAAGTCTTTATGGATGGATTAATTTACAGGCCAATTTTTCCTGGATGACACTTCAAGCTCAAGATGCTGGTGGTAAATTGAATTTAGTGAATTTTTTATCCTATCCTTATGATGTGTTTGTTTTAGAAGGCCTATTTTTTGCTTGTTTCTTTTGGGCAAATATATATTTAATTAAATTGAAAGAGTATGCAAAACTTTTGCCTTTTGGGTTGGTTGTTTTGCAGATGATGATTTTTTCTTTTGCTGCAGAAAAAGGGGCCCGATATTTGTGCGTTGTTCTTCCCTTTATGGCATCAGCGTCAGCGTTGATGGTTGATGATTTTTACCATCGATTAAAGAATTATCGTTATTGGTTTATGGGGTTTGGGGCTTTGACTGTCATGAGCATGCTGTATGTGTCTTTTTCGATTACTTTCGCTTCAACAGATTATGAACAAGCTTTACGGGGTGTGTTAAGTCGTGATTCTAAATCGTTGATTGTAAGCACCCAACCCTTGGTGGAAGGTTTATTTCTTGATAATGATAAACAAATAGTACCTTGTCCTCATGACGCTTATGCTTTATTGAATTTATATAAAAACGGCGCCAGGTTTTTGATTATAGACCCACAAGCGTATGTTTCATGGACAAGCAACAAGAGGAGGTTTTCGCCGCCTTTAGAGGATTTCTTAGAAGTCGCTGTTAAAGAAGTTAGGCCTGTTGAGACCTTTGATCATTTAAACAAGGTCTTGTTGATGAGATTTGTCTTGGATCATAATGAACAAATATTGGATTCAATAAGATTTTTATCCCAAAGTCAGAGGAGTGGCTATGGAAAGATCCGGGTTTATGATATAAAAACACTTCTTTCAGCCGTAGGTGGATATTAAATTTTTAAAAACATTTGCTTTTTTTAGATGGCATCAGCAGATTTTTGTTATAATAAAAAAACATATCCAGAGGGGGTATCATGACGTATCAAGAATTTACCAGCCAAATTGAAAATTTTGATGGCCGGTATGATAAAGATATTAATTCATCAACGTATTTTTCTTATCCTATTAAGCCCATTCTTGAGGCGGAGGATAAGCTTGCTTCTCGCACAACTTCTTCCATTGCTTATTTTTCCATGGAATATGGGCTTGCCCCCAGCATTTATAATTCCTTTCATCTTAACAGCCCCATGAGTGATAAGAATATATTTTTTAAGCACCAGGTTTTTTCCAATTACTGGGTCGCTGATTATGTCTTTAAGAT
>JADFXW010000112.1:0-2237 GCA_015233375.1 Candidatus Omnitrophota bacterium
CATCAAGCTTGGCGATTCTGGCTCAAATTAACAAAGGATCAAGTGCTTGTGTAAAAAAAGTGCTTGATTCAGCGGTGAGCAATGCCAAACAAAAAGGTTTAAGTGAAGATCAATTATTCATTAAAACCATCACGGCTTGTCATGGGGGTGCCTGGAAGCGTTATAGACCTGCTTCCTTTGGAAGGGCGACACCTATTTTACGTCGGACGACACATTTAACTGTAGAATTAGATATTAAAACAAAATAAAGGAGAAAACGTACTGTGGGTCAAAAAGTTCATCCCTTAGTGTTAAGACTTGGATACACAAAGAATTGGCGGAGCCTTTGGTTTGCCAAGAAAGGTGATTTTGCCAATAATATTAATCAGGACTTTAAGATCCGAAAGTTTATCCGTGAAAAATTTGATCAGGCTGCAGTTTCCATGATCATTATTGAACGCTTGGCTGATCAGATCAAGGTTCGTATTCACACCGCGCGTCCTGGGGTCATTATTGGTCGTCGTGGAGCTGATATTGATCGCTTACGTTCAGAATTAAAAGATATTACCGGCAAGGACATGGATAAGATTGTCGTTGATATCCAGGAGATAAAGAATCCTAACATTGATGCTCAACTGGTTGCCCAAGGTGTTGCCTTCCAATTGGAAAAGCGTGTTGCTTTCCGCAGGGCCATGAAGCGTGCTATTGAGCAGTCCCGAGCAGCAGGGGCGAAGGGCATCAAGATCCGTTGTGCCGGGCGTTTAGGGGGTGCTGAAATGGCGCGTACGGAAAAGTATCATGAAGGCAAGGTCCCGTTACAGACCTTGCGTGCAGATATTGATTATGGTTTTGCAGAAGCCAAGACGACCTATGGGCTTTTGGGGATCAAGGTTTGGATTTATAAGGGTGATGTTATTAAGGATCAAGAAGAGATGGAAGCAAAGGCAGCGGCGGCCACTGCAACAACTACGCCACAGGCTCAAGAACAATCAAGTGCGGCGCGGGAGTGATTTTTATATAGGTTAAAAGAGGTCAATTATGTTGTTAATGCCAAAAAGAGTCAAATACCGTAAGACACAAAAAGGAAAATCCCGAGGGGTTGCGACCAAAGGAGCACAGATGCATTTTGGTGAATTTGGTTTAAAAGCCATTGAAAATGGTTTTATACCAGCTCGTCAACTAGAAGCGTCACGTGTGGTGGTTGCCCGTAAATTGCGTGGTTCCGGGAAATTGTGGGTCAAT
This sequence comes from Candidatus Omnitrophota bacterium, assembly GCA_015233375.1. Classification (GTDB taxonomy): domain Bacteria; phylum Omnitrophota; class Gorgyraeia; order Zapsychrales; family Fredricksoniimonadaceae; genus JABDGZ01. Next base: position 1,222 of record JADFXW010000112.1, read on the forward strand.
GCTTTCCCTCAGAAATCTATTACTAAGAAACCAGCTGAAACACGTATGGGTAAAGGTAAAGGGGATTTGGATCATTGGGTGGCGGTCGTCAAACGCGGTAAAATTGTATTTGAATTGGGAGGCGTTCCAGAAGATTTTGCTAAACAGATATTACGTTTGGTGGCCTTTAAATTGTCAGTTAAAACCAGGTTTGTCACACGCTCTGCGAGTCATTAGTTCTAAAGAGGTTATTTATGAAAATAAAAGAATTATCTAATTTAACGGATGATGAGTTGATTTCAAAAGAGAAACAGTTCAAGAAGGAACTTTTTCTTCTGGAATCATCTCGCCAGATGGGTCGTGTCGAAAAATCTGCGAATTTTCGTCAATTGAGACGGGACATTGCCCGTATATTAACGGTTTTAAACGAAAGAAAAGTCAATGGAAAAAAGGGTTAATCGCCGCAGATTTCTGACAGCAGTCGTTGTCAGCGAAAAGATGGACAAGACAAGGGTTGTGCAGGTCAGAAAGGTGCACAAGCATAGTAAATATGAAAAACAAGTGCGTACATTTGTGAAATACAAGGCGCATGATGAAAAAAATATGGCCAAAACAGGGGATGTGGTCAGGATCATGGAGACCCGTCCATTATCAAAAGACAAACGCTGGACAATCAGCGAGATCGTAGGGGCTAAAGCGTCATAAAAGGTTTGGTGAAAGCATGATACAATTAAAAACTATTTTGGATGTGGCAGATAATACAGGGGCTCGTAAGGCCTCATTGATTGGTATTTTAAAATCAAAAGGCAAGTCGTGGGCCAAGGTTGGAGACATTGTGAAGGTCAATGTGAAGGAAAGCACTCCTGATGCTGTTGTGAAAAAAGGGAGCATGGCCAAAGGTATTATCGTGCGTACAAAAAAATCTATCCGCCGTCTTGATGGCACCTATGTCCGTTTTGACACCAATGCGGTGGTGATTATTGATGACGCTGGGAATCCAAAGGGTACGCGTGTTTTTGGCCCTGTGGCCCGTGAGC
>JADFXW010000112.1:2247-2734 GCA_015233375.1 Candidatus Omnitrophota bacterium
AATATGGAATACATGAAAATAATTTCTTTAGCTCCAGAGGTGGTGTGATATGTTACGTATACGTCGTAATGATTTAGTCATGGTGATGGCAGGTTCTCAAAAGGGAAAGCAGGGCAAGGTTGTCCGTGTTTTGCCTAAGGAAAATAAAGCCATTGTTGAAAATATTAATGTGGTTAAGAAATCTGTCAAAAAAAGTGATACCTATCCACAAGGAGGGTATGTTGAGATTGAAAAACCAGTGGCTTTGGCCAATCTCATGCTTGTTGATAAAAAAACCAATAAGCCGACTCGTTTTAGGGTCAATGTTTTAAAAGACGGCGCCAAGGAACGTATGACGTTGTCTTCTCAAGAGGTGATTTAATAGGAATCTTCCCTGGATAACAGGGATATAAAAATGAGGTAATGAAAAGTGGCTGCTCGTTTATTAGAAAAATATCGTAAAGAAGTGGTTCCTCAAATTCAGCAGAAATTTGGGATTAAAAATCCG
>JADFXW010000112.1:2769-5115 GCA_015233375.1 Candidatus Omnitrophota bacterium
AATAGTTGTGAACATGGGCGTGGGCGAGGCGATTGGGGATGTGAAAATTTTAGACAGGGCTGCAGAAAATTTAGCGACGATCACAGGTCAGAAACCAATGATCCGCCGTTCTAAGAAGGCCATCTCTAATTTTAAATTGAGAGAAAATTTACCTATTGGATGTAAGGTGACTTTAAGACGAGCCCGTATGTATGAATTTCTTGATCGTTTGGTGAACGTGTCTCTGCCTCGTATCCGTGATTTTAACGGGACCTCCAGAAAAGGTTTTGATAAGGATGGTAATTATACTTTAGGTGTTTCTGATCAAGCTATTTTTCCTGAAATTGATCCAGGCGCTCGAGATTTTCGCACGCAAGGGATGGATATTTCATTTGTATTTGAGAATGGAAGCAAGGAACAAAATTTTGAGGTATTGCGCCTCTTGGGCATGCCTTTTAGCAAACAATAATGGAAGGATATTATGGCCAGAAAGTCGTTAATCAATAAAGCATTAGCAGAACCCAAATATGGTGTTCGTCAGCACAATCGTTGCACCTTGTGCGGCCGTCCACGTGGGTATATGCGTCGTTTTGGTATTTGCCGTATTTGTTTTAGGGAACTTTGCTGGAAGGGTGAAATTCCAGGGGTAAGAAAAGCCAGCTGGTAAAAAAATAAAGAGAAGGGGAAAAATAGAATGTCAGTTTCTGATCCGATCGCTGATACATTGACCATCATCCGTAATGCAGCTCGTGCGCGTCGCCAGACCGTGGAGTTTAAGGCGTCCAAGCTTTTGGAGCGCATGATGACCATTTTCAAAAATGACGGTTATATTGAGGATTTTCGTTTATTGAAAGACAATAAACAGGGCATCCTTAAGGTTTATTTTAAATATGAAAAAAACAAGTCGTCCATCATTGGGCTAAAGCGTATTTCCCGTCCTGGTTTGCGCGTGTATTCAGATAATATGCGCATTCCTAAGGTTTTAAATGGTTTAGGTACGGCTGTGATTTCAAGTTCAAAAGGTTTAATCACAGACCGTGAGGCACGTAAATTAAAAATTGGCGGGGAAGTGCTCTGCTATATCTGGTAAGGGAAGATTATGTCGAGATTAGCTAAAACACCGGTAGAATTACCAAAAAATGTTAAGATTTCTTTTGATAAAACCTTGGTGAATGTGGAAGGACCAAAAGGTAAATTATCAATGTCTATTCCAGCTGAAGTTTCTTTAGAAAACAAGGATAGCAAGATTTTTGTCAATCGTTTAAGCGATACCAAGCAGGCTCGTGCCAATCATGGGACGACCAAGCGTCTTATCGAAAACATGTGTGTCGGGGTCACTCAAGGACATAAGAGAGATTTAGAAATCCAGGGCGTTGGTTTTCGTTGTGCCATGCAGGGCAATAAACTGGTTTTAAATATAGGATTTTCACATCCTATTGAGTATGAAGTGCCGAAGGATGTGAAGGTGAGTTCTGCAAAACCAACAGAGATTTCTGTGGAAGGTGTTGACAGGTCATTGGTAGGTTTGGTGGCGGCCAAGATCCGCGGGTTTAAACCGCCAGAGCCGTATAAAGGCAAAGGGATTCGCTACGTTGGTGAAAACGTTAAGCGCAAACAAGGTAAGCAGGTTACAAAATAACGTTTAACAATGATGTTAAACGCCCCTGGCGCGCCTCTAGGCGTCAGGAATTAAAGAGCAGGTGGATATGTTAAATATTAAGGAACAAAAACGTGTGTTTCGCCATGAACGCATCCGTGATTATTTAGTTGGCACATCGTCTCGTCCACGCCTTTGCGTGCATCGGTCATTAAAAAATATACAAGCTCAAATTATCGATGATTCGAATAATAAAATTTTGATGAGCCTGTCAACATTAACAAAAGATGTGAAGTCAAAGATTAAGTCAGGCGGCAATGTTGCTGCCGCAGGTATTTTAGGAGAAGCCCTGGCCCAAGAGGCCGTTAAAAAAGGGATCAAACAAGTCGCCTTCGATCGAGGGGGATATTTGTATCATGGGCGCATCAAGGCTTTTGCGGAAGCGGCCCGTAGAGCAGGATTGGAATTCTAATATGAAAGAAACTAAAAAAGTTGATGAGAAAGAATTAGCTGTTAAAACACCTGCCCAAGCCGAGCAAATCCTCGAGCAGGAGACCACGCATGAAGAGCCAGCTGCGGATGCACTTGCTCAACAAAGCCAAGGTGCTCCTGCTGGTCGTGGTGGCCGTAAACGCGGTGATAGAAAGCCTGTATCGAAAAAGACGTCTTCCTTGACAGATAGCGGGATGATTGAAAAAGTTGTCTCTATCAACCGTTAAATTAGATAATTCTTTTATTTTCATAAATAACCTCTTTAGAACTAATGACTC
>JADFXW010000113.1 GCA_015233375.1 Candidatus Omnitrophota bacterium
CTTTCTCATGAGTTAGGTTTTGAAATGCACCTGGTTTTAGCTTTTAAGAAAAGGTACAGGATTGTCAGCAGCACAGGCATCCGTCAGCTGGTTGCCAAAGGTCAGGTAGATAAGGTTCAAGGCCTTTTAGGCAGGCCATTTTTTGTTACAGGAAAGGTGGTTCAGGGAGCTGGACGGGGAAGGATGCTGGGGGTGCCAACAGCTAATGTGGCTTATGAAGAATCCTTTGGGCTCATGCTTCCTTGCCAAGGCGTTTATGTTGTTAAGGTTGTTTTGGGCAAGAAGGTCTATCAAGCAGTGGCTAATTTAGGGACCAGGCCTTCCTTTGATAATCAAATCTCAAGATTATACTTAGAGGTTTATATCTTGGATTTTTCTAAGAACATTTACGGCTGTTGTTTGAAGGTGGAGTTTTTAAAAAGGATCCGTCAGGAAAAGAAATTTGCACGTGTTCAAGATTTAATGAAGGCTATTAAAAAAGATAAAGCTTTTGCAAAGGCTTATTTTTTAAAGGACAATGTCATTATAGATAACAAGTAAAAAAGGAGGAGTTCCTATGGTTTTAGTTAATAAACAAGCGCCAGATTTCAGCGCAAAAGCTGTTGTTAAAAAAAGCATTGTTGACAATTTTCGTCTTTCTGATTTTAAGGGAAAGAAATATGTTGTTTTGTTCTTTTATCCTTTGGATTTCACCTTTGTTTGCCCGACCGAGCTTCATGCGTTCCAGGCAAAACTGGATGAATTCCAGAAGCGTGATGTTGAAGTGATCGGGGTATCCACAGATTCCTGGTTTTCTCACCTGGCCTGGTTGAATGTGGATAGCAAACAGGGCGGGATTTCAGGTGTTAGTTATCCCTTGGTTTCAGATTACACGAAACAGATTTCGAGATCGTATGATGTCCTGATTGAAGAGCAGGGATTAGCCTTGCGTGGGCTTTTTCTTATTGATAAAAATGGCATTGTCCAGCATCAGTTGGTAAATAATTTGGCCCTTGGGCGGAATGTTGATGAGGTTTTACGCCTTGTGGATGCTCTTCAATTTACAGAACAGCATGGCGAGGTTTGCCCTGCGAATTGGCAAAAGGGCAAAAAAGCCATGAAGCCAACGGAGAACGGATTGAAAGAGTTTTTTGCGGGATAAGAAGCCTCATTCAAAATGATAGCGATAAAATATTTGCCAATTTCTTTTGCTTTTGTTTTTTTATTTATTTTTGTTTCCTCTGTGTTAGGCGCTGAAGGAAATGCAAAAGCTGGGCCCTTACGTCTTTTAAGCCTGTCTGACACCCTGCGCCTTGCTCATGATAATAATTTGCTCATGAAGATGGCCTCCCAGCAGGTGCTTGACGCCGCAGGGCGAAAACAAATAAAAGACGCGGATCTGTTTCCTCATATTTCTTTGGCAGCAAGTCAAATGAGGGTTTACAAGGAAGATTTAGATGCTCTGGGGTTTCCTGGCGGGGGGATGCTTGGGCCATTTAACACCCTGGATGCCAGGGCAGAGTTATCCTGGAGAGTTTTTGATTTAAGCGCTATTTCCCGTCATCAAGAAGGCATTGTTGAGTATCGACTGGCAGGTTTTGAGCAAAACCTGGCCCATCAGCAGGTGACCACCATCGCGGTCTGGGCCTATTTGGCTGTTCTTAAGGCCCAGGAAAGTCTTCATGCGATTGCCGAAGATGCGCTATTGGCCAAGCAGATCTTGACCCTGGCGCATCATCAGTTTGATGATGGCCTGGCCCCGGCGATTGACGTCACGAGGGCACAAGCTCGTTTGTCTCAGGAAGAATTCCTGTACCAGCAAGGTGATCTGAATTTAGAAAAATCTCTGTTGCACTTAAAACATATCACAGGTTTGCCTCTTGGGGACAGGGTGGTCTTAACAGATAAAATGAAATTTTTTGGAGAGAAGGTTCTGCCTTTAACAGAGGCGGTCAATACAGCCCTAAACCAGCGTGTAGAAATTCAAATATCCGGCCAGGAGGTCCAGTTTGCCAAGGATAAATTGAATGAAGCACGTGCTGAAAATTTACCTAAGGTTTTGTTTGTGACTGATTTTGGTCGCGCAGGAACAGATGTTTCCCAAAAGACACAACGGGTCAGTGAAATTGGAGTGCGGGTAAAAATGCCAATATTTGACGGAGGGGCTATTCGAGGAGACGTCAAAGAGGCTGCGGCCAAAAAAGAGGAAAAGGAAATCTTAAAGGATGATACTCAAATTCAGGTTGAGCAGGATGTGAGGCTTGCGCTCAAGACGCTTTTAAGCACCAAGAAACAAGTGGTTGCTGCTCGAGAGACTGTATTTTTGGCGAATCAGGAACTAAAGGAGGCACGAAACCGTTTGACCTCAGGAATCAGTGATAATTTGGAAGTGATAACAGCTCAGACAAGATTAGCCCAGGCCAAGGAGTCGTATGAGGAGGCATTGACGCTGTATCATTTGGCACGGATGAATTATTATTCGGCTATAGGAGACATTGAACATTTTTATTTATGAGCGTTTTTGTGTGCTGGAGGTAAGAGGTTATGCAAAGAATACTAAAAAATTTTGATAGCGCCAATCGTCAAAAAACAATCATGACGATTATTGTGGTGATTATCGTAACCCTGCTTGTATTTGCGGGTTATCATTATTTATTCCCTCAAGAGTCAACGGATGATGCTTTTACTGAAGGGCACGTGATCATGGTAAGCCCCAAGGTTTCTGGGCATATCGCCAAGGTTTATGTTAACGATAATCAGTTTGTCCATGAAGGGGACCTGTTACTTGAGATTGATGAAAGGGATTATGCGGTTAGTCATGATTTAGCCCAAGCGGAAAATTTTAAAGCTCAAGCAGAGCTAAAACAGGCCAAGGAAGACCTGGGACGTTATCATAAACTTTTTGCCACGGGGGATATTTCAAAACAAGAGTTGGACAAGGCTATTCTTAAAGCAGATACAGCCCAGGCCAATTTAGATATCACCAAGGCGCATTTGAAACAGGCCCAATTAAATCTTTCGTATACAAAAATTAAGGCCATGAGTTCAGGTCATGTGACGAGGAAATCAGTTGAGCCTGGTGATTTTGTACAGCCTGGCAGCGCCTTGCTTGCTGTTGTGATGCCAGAGCGTTGGGTGATTGCTAATTTTAAAGAAACTCAAATCACGCGTATGCACCCAGGCCAAAAGGTGGTTGTCCGTATCGATGCCTATCCTCAAGAGACCTATTATGGCCATATTGACAGTATTCAACGCGCCACAGGAGCCAGGTTTAGTTTACTGCCCGCAGAAAATGCGACAGGCAATTATGTGAAGGTTGTTCAAAGGGTTCCAGTCAAGATTATTATTGATTCATTAAAGGATGCGGATTTCTTACCGCTGGGCTTGTCCGTTGTTCCGGTTGTGGACTTGAAAGAACAATAGTGGATATGGTTTTTTGAAATTCTGAATTGGTAGTGTAATAAATTATCAGGATGAGGTGAATTTGTTTTTTTAAAGCGATTTGGTCATTTTAGCCTAAAATTGGTCATGGCTGAGGGCATTTTAGCCCATCAGGGCTAAAATGGCCAAACATGTTCGAGTCCTTTATTTTTAGAGAAATAAAGGACGAGTTGTTTGGCCACCGAAGGCCATGACTAATTTTAGGCGTTAAAAAATGACCCATCGCTTTAAAAAAACAAATTCACCTCATCCGTCCACTATCAAAGATTACCTATTTAAAACTACAAAAAATTTCTATTTTTATGCCAAATCAAACTCCTCCTAACGTTAATAAATGGCTGATTGGGACTGCGGTCATGTTTGGCGCTTTTATATCTATCATGGATATAAGTGTCGTTAATGTAGCACTTCCTTATATGATGGGTAATTTTGGCCAAACCTTGTCTGCCATCACGTGGGTGGCCACTGCCTACAGCATTGCAGCCATCATTATGCTGACCATGTCCGGCTGGTGGGTCACGTTGATGGGGCGTAAGAATTTTTATTTACTTTCTTTTGCTATTTTTACGGCAGGTTCAATCCTGGCAGCTTGCGCGCACACCTTTACAGAGATGATTATTTACAGGGTCATTCAAGGTGCTGGGGGAGGCAGCCTTGTGCCTATCTCTCAGGCTATCTTGCGCGAAAGTTTTCCCAAGAAAGAGCAGGGAATGGCGATGGCTATTTTTTCCATGGGGGTTGTTTTGGCCCCAGCCTTTGGTCCAGTGATAGGAGGGTGGCTCACCGATCATTACGGTTGGCCGTGGATTTTTTATATCAATATCCCAATTAGTTTTATCGGAATGTTTTTGGTGTGGCTTTATGTGCATGATCCTTCATACCTTAAACGGGGGGTCAAGAAAATCGACTGGATGGGTATTATCCTTTTGACGGCAGGTCTGACCGGCTTACAAACAGTGTTGGAGCGTGGACAGCAAGAAAATTGGTTTGAGTCTCAGATGATTGTGGTTCTCAGTGTTATTACACTTATTTCTTTGATGCTTTTGGTGGTATGGGAATTATCTCAGGAGGAGCCTATTGTTAATTTCCGTTTATTTAAAAACACTCAATTACGAATGGGAGTTTTGATAGTGTTGTTTTTTGGCATCGCCTTATATGGGACAACCTTTATCTTACCTCAATTTACCCAACAGTTATTAGGTTATCCTGCTTTTCAGGCAGGCCTTATTTTAATGCCCAGGGCCATCACCTTGTTTTGTGTGCTGCCTATCGTGGGAAAGCTTTTTAATTTCATTGATTCAAGGGTGATGATGGTCACAGGTATTGTTGTGGTGAGTATTTCTTATTGGCAACTGGCGCATTTGTCATTGAATGCTTCAGATATGACCATTATTCCTATTTTGATTTTAATGGGGATAGGCATGCCGTTTATGTTTGTGACCTTAACAACGGTGGCGGTTTCAACCATCCCTAAAGAAGAGACGACAAAAGCTTCAGGCCTTTATAATTTATTTCAGCAGGTAGGGGGCAATGTGGGTTATGCCCTGGTGGTGACGGTCATCGAGAGGCAGGCCCAGGCCCATTATGCGTATTTGGCAGGAAATATCAGCCAATTAAACAAAAATTTTATGGT
>JADFXW010000114.1 GCA_015233375.1 Candidatus Omnitrophota bacterium
GCTGTTGAAAAATACCCATCTGCGGCGTTATTCCCTCGTTCGCTTGTGCGGCGTACTAACAATGTACGCCTCCGCGCTCACTCGGGAATGCCTTGCATCTGGGCATTTTTCAACAGCCCCATTATAGGAGAAATGGATATGAAAAACGACAAGGTATTTATTTTTGACACCACCTTGCGCGATGGGGAACAGGCGCCTGGGGCCACGATGAGCCCTGAGGAGAAATTAGAAATCGCCTTAAGCCTGGAGCGTTTAGGTGTGGATATTATTGAGGCTGGTTTCCCTATATCTTCCAGGGGAGATTTTGAATCAGTAAAAAACGTGGCCAGGCAGATAAAGAATTCATGTGTCTGTGCTTTGGCCCGTTGTGTGCCCAAAGATATTGATGCGGCCATTGAAGCTATCAAGCCAGCCCGTCATAAAAGGATTCATGTGTTCTTGGCCACGTCCAAGATTCATCTGCAGCATAAATTAAAGAAAACAGAGGATGAGATTGTCGATTTGGCTGTTAAATCTGTCCAGTATGCCCGCAAGCATATGGATAATATTGAATTCTCTCCTGAAGATGCTTCCCGTACGGAAAAGAAATTTTTATACCGTATCCTGGAAGCGGTGATAAAGGCGGGGGCCACAACTGTCAATATTCCTGATACGGTTGGTTACATCACCCCTCAAGAGTATGGGGCTGTGATTACAGGGATACGGAATAATGTGCCTAATATCAATAAGGCCATTATTTCAACTCATTGTCATGATGACTTAGGCCTGGCGGTGGCTAATTCATTAAGCGGGGTTGTTAATGGCGCTCGACAGGTAGAATGCACCATTAATGGTATTGGTGAGCGGGCAGGGAATGCCTCTATGGAAGAAATTGTATTAGGGATACGGACTCGTTTGGATTTTTATAATGTATCGACGAATATTAATACAAAGGAGTTTTATCGTGTTTCTCGCATGGTTTCCAAGGCCACAGGTTTCGTTGTGCCGCCTAATAAGGCCATTGTGGGCAGTAATGCTTTTCGGCATGAGTCGGGCATCCATCAAGACGGTGTTTTAAAGGAGCCTCGTACCTATGAAATCATGAGTCCTTCGGATGTCGGTGTCTCATTATCAGAAGGCCTGGTTTTAGGGAAACATTCAGGCCGTCACGCGTTTAAAGAAAGGTTAAAGAGTTTAGGAATCGAATTGCCTGATGAAGCGTTAGACAAGGCTTTTGTCCAGTTTAAGGACTTGGCAGACAAGAAAAAAGAAACCTATGACGAGGACTTAATTGCCTTGGTTGAAGATCAAGGGCATTTAGCCAGCATGGCCTACGCCTTGGTTGATCTGATATCCACCAGCGGCACGAATATAGAACCGCAGGTGGTTATAACTCTTGATTTTAAGGGTAAGAAAGAGATGAAGAAATCAACAGGCGATGGTCCTGTGGATGCCTGTTATAAAGCCATTGATGCCTTGACAAAATTAAAACCAAAATTATTGGATTATGCGATTAAAGCAGTGACCCAAGGCAAGGATGCTCTGGGGGATGTCACTGTTAAGGTTTCAATAGATGATGAAGTTCTTATAGGCAGAGGGGCCAGCACCGATATTATTGAGGCTTCAGCCAAGGCGTATATTAATGCGATTAATAAATTTGTGGCGCAGAAAAACTTAAGGAAATGATATACGATCCTCCGGCCATATACGGCATTATTGGTAACCCGGTGAATCACAGCTTATCGCCGCTTTTGCATAACGCGGCGTTTAAGGCTTTGAAGGTCAATGCTGTTTATAAATTGTTTCCTCTGGAAGACCTCCAAGAACTGAAGCTGTTTATGGAGGATTTAAAGGAAGAGAATAATCCTATATTCGGCCTGAATGTGACGGTTCCTTATAAGGAAGATGTTCTGCCTTTTTTGGATAGTGTTGATCCTTTAGCGGATAAAATAGGCGCTGTTAACACCTTGGTGATTGACCATGCCCGCAAGATACGTGGGTTTAATACAGATGGTCCTGGATTCTTAAGTCATTTGACAGAACTTGGATTTAATCCACAGGATAAAAGAATTGCTATTTTAGGGGCAGGAGGGACAACGCGCGCGATAGTCAGTGTTTTATGCCTGATGCCGCATAAACCAGAGAGGATATGTCTTTATAACCGGACAAGGTCTCATGCCGAACATTTAATTAAAGAGTTGGGCCAGAAAATGGATATAGGTTGTGTCCATATTGTTGATGAGCCTGAAGATTTAAACATCGAGTTAGCTGATCTTTTAATTAATACGACCAATGTCGGTATGAAGCCCCAAGACCCTTTGCTGATAGATACAAAAGCCTTGCATAAGGAGATGTTGGTCTACGACGTGATTTACTCGCCGAGAGAGACAAAATTGTTGGCCCAAGCCCGTCAAAGAGGCGCTCAAACAGCTAATGGTTTAGGGATGCTTTTCTTTCAAGGGGTTTTAGCATTTAGGCACTGGTCAGACGGTGTTGAGTTGAATGATAGGATAAAAGAAATAATGAGAAAATCTTTGGAGAACTAAAAAATGACACTGAATCTCTTATCAGGCCTGTTTATGTTTGTGGTTGGCGCCGTGACAGGCAGTTTCCTTAATGTTTGTATTGTGCGTCTTCCCTTAGAAAAATCCATTGTTTTTCCAGGGTCTCATTGTGTGGCCTGCCGCACCCCTATCCAGTGGTATGATAATATCCCTTTGATAAGCTGGTTGGTATTAGGCGGACGTTGCAGGATGTGTAAGGAAAAGATTTCCTTCCGCTATTGGTTGGTTGAATGCCTGACAGGTGTTGTGTTTTTTCTTTTCTGGAAGCATTATGGGATGCAGCCGATTTTAGTTCCCTATTTGGTAATGGTGAGTGGTTTTATTATTGCCACCTTCGTTGATTTTGAGCATCGCATTATCCCTGATGAGGTCTCTATAGGCGGGATGATTGCAGGTCTTGTGTTTAGTTTATTTGTCCCTCAATTGCAGGGGACGTGTTCGCCATTTTTAGGTTTTGGTTTTTCTTTGGCAGGCCTTCTAATAGGGGGAGGTTCTATTTATTTGATGGGCATGATTGGGGATTTCTTTTTTAAAAAAGAGACCATGGGTGGAGGAGATGTGAAGCTAATGGGCATGGTGGGTGCCTTTATGGGTTGGAAGTTAGCGCTTTTAACGTTTTTTATAGCCCCATTTTTTGGCGCTGTTTATGGAATTATTGAGAAAATTAGGACTAAGGACAGCACCATAGCGTATGGGCCATTTTTGATTATGGGGGCTTTGGTTAGTTTGTTTTGGGGATATAGAATTATTGATTGGGTCATCACAGGAGGGATATATCACCTATGAAAAGGGCAACTCAATTTTTATCAGGGGCTTTTTTGTTGTGTATGATTTTAGGGATGTGTCAGCCCGTTTTGGCCCAAAACAGCACGTCGTCAAGGGTTGTTTTTTCTGGTCAGCGGGTGAGGAATATTTTTGTAGAAGGCTTTGTTTTGTCAGATAAAGCGCGTTTTATTAAGTTATTTAAATCTTATAAGAACAAGTATTTGAATGCGGGTGACATTGATATTCTTCTTCAAGAATTGGCGAAGATGTATCAACAGGCAGGTTATCAAGGTTTGGTTAATATTGAATATCATCTAAAGAAAGCAGATCTTTTCTTTAGGGTTTCTTTGATTAATGAAATACCATAGGAAAAATTTCCCCTTATTTATTTAAAGAGGGAAAAAAACCATTTCCCCTATTTATATAAAGAGGGGAAGAAATCCAATTCCCCCTCTTTGCGAAGCGATTAAAGAGGGGGTTAGGGGGAGTTCTTTTTAAAGTTCACATGAAGAAAAATATTGTTTTAATTGGATTCATGGGTGCTGGCAAATCAATGATTGCTGAGGAATTAAGCCGCAGGCTTAAGGCTCAGGTATTTTCCACGGATGCCCAGATTGAAGAAAGACAAGGTTGTTCTATCGATGAGATTTTTAAAATTAAAGGAGAGGCTTATTTTAGAGAGATTGAGAAAGAGGTCATTGAAGAGCTCTCTTTGAGGTGTGGCGTTATTATTGATTGTGGTGGAGGAGTGGTCCTATCCGAAGAAAACTTGCAAAATTTGAAAGTCAATGGTATTGTATTTTATCTTGAAGCGATGCCTGAGGTGATTTATCAACGTATTAAGAGTGAAACCCACAGGCCCCTCTTGAGAGTCCCCGACCCCTTCGGGGCAATAAAGAAGTTGTATCAACAAAGATCCCCCCTGTACAGTCAGGCTGATCATGTGATAGATGCTAATGATGCATCCATCGAAGGCCCGGTTGTCGAAATCCTTAAATTATATAAAAACTCGTAGAGACGCCATTTATGGCGTCTCTATTGAGGCGTCTTGAAAGGAAAATGCCATGACCGAACAAGAGTCACTCTGTGTTCTTAATGCCATCCCAAGCCTTGGGGCCATTCGTATCCGCAAGCTCATCCAATATTTTGGCAGTGCTTCAAAAGTATTTGAACAGACTACAGAAACCTTAAGCCATTGTCCTGTCCTCTTGCCGACGATTGCTGAAAATATATTTCATTTTTCTAAAGACAAATTCCTGCAAGACGAATATAATTTGATGCGACGAAAGAAGGTGGGTTTCGTGACTTTTATGGACGAAGACTACCCTTGCTCTTTAAAAGATTTTGAGGATGCGCCGGTTGTTTTATATGTTAAAGGTTCCCCTGAAGTTCTAAGCCAGCAGTCATTGGCCATTGTTGGTTCAAGGGCAGCTGGGTATTATGGATGCCAGTCTGCCAGGTGTTTTGCGCGTGCGTTTGCCCAAGCCGGTTTTGTGGTGGTTTCTGGCCTGGCCCGTGGCATTGACACAGCAGCCCATAAAGGCTGTCTTGAGGCTCCTGGCCCAACCATTGCTGTCATAGGCTGCGGCTTTAACTATGTCTATCCAAAAGAAAACGAAGCTCTGATGGATATCATTAGTCAGAATGGGGCAGTTGTTTCTGAGTTTTCTTTTTCCATGCCGCCTTTAAAGGGAAATTTTCCTTGGCGTAACCGGATTATTAGTGGGTTATCAA
>JADFXW010000115.1:0-4441 GCA_015233375.1 Candidatus Omnitrophota bacterium
CGATAGTGTGGTTTATAGACACTTTAAAAGCTTTTTTTCGAAACGGGATATTTTCGCCGTCGTCTACAGTTTGCGATAATTGTTTTCTAAAGTATCCTTAGTATATTTGGAAAACAATTATCGCAAAGCCTTGACGACTTTTGGCGAAAAATCCCTGAATGTTTCGAAAAAAACTTTTAAAGTGTCCATAAACCCTCGTGAATTAAAAGTTTTGACAGAATCTAGGAGGAGCTATGAGTGATTGTATTTTTTGTAAAGATTTGCCAAAAGTTATAGAAAATAAAGAAGCCTATGCCTTATATGATATTAAACCTATCACCAAAGGCCATATGCTGATTATTCCCAAACGTCATCAGATAACTGTTTTTGAATTGACTAAACAGGAATTAGAAGGAGTTTTTGAATTAATCCAGAAAGCAAAAGAATTATTATTAAAGGAACATAAGCCTGATGGGTTTAATATTGTGGCTAATTGCGGCCAGGCGGCAGGCCAAATTGTGATGCACGCGCACTGGCATATTTTACCACGATATAAGGGGCAATCAGTGGACCCAAGGGTTGTCATACATTAGTGGCAGTTCAGTATAAGGATTAGAAATCATTTTTTCAACTACGCGTTGCCTTTTTCCGCCAATCTTCTCTAATTTTTCAGAAAAACAACGCCCTTCGGGCTGTTTTTCAGAATCGGTGATGAAGATTGGCGGGGCAACAGTAGTTTAAAAAATAATTTCTAATCCTTACACTGAACTGATGTCACAGTAGATATGAATTTAATATTAAGGAGTGGATATAATGCCTAAATTTGCTTGGAAAGAAGTTGGTTCTCACGAAGAGATAAAATATCATAAGATGGATGGTATGGCAAAAATTACCATTAACCGTCCTCATCGGCGTAATGCTTTCACACCTCTCACCGTCAAAGAAATGATACAGGCTTTTAATGATGCCAAGGATGATGAGAATGTGGGTGTCATTATATTGACAGGGGAAGGTCAAGAGGCTTTTTGTTCGGGCGGAGACCAAAAAGTCCGCGGGGAGGCGGGCTACAAGGACAAGGACGGCACTAATCGCTTAAATGTTTTGGACCTTCAGCGCTTGATCCGTTCATGCCCTAAACCTGTGATAGCGATGGTCGCGGGTTTTGCTATTGGGGGAGGGCAGGTCCTTCAGATGATTTGTGATCTTTCTATTGCGGCGGATAATGCGGTTTTTGGTCAAACAGGTCCTAAGGTGGGTTCTTTTGATGGTGGTTTTGGGGCCAGTTATATGGCGCGTATAGTAGGCCAAAAAAAAGCGCGTGAAATCTGGTTTCTTTGCCGTCCATATAACGCCAAACAAGCCTTGGAAATGGGGCTTGTTAATACAGTGGTGCCGTTAGATAAATTGGAAGAAGAAACAATACGTTGGGCACAAGAGATATTACAACATTCGCCTTTAGCGCTGCGTTGTCTTAAATCCGCATTAAATGCTGATTGTGATGGTCAAGCAGGTTTACAGGAATTGGCAGGAAACGCAACGCTTCTATTTTATATGTCTGAAGAAGCCCAGGAAGGCCGCAACGCTTTTGTCCAAAAACGCAAACCAGATTTTAGTAAATTCCCCAGGAGACCGTAGATTGTTATGAAGCCTTCCTCATGGATATTAGCCATACGGCCTCGAACCCTGCCTGCCTCTGTGGCGCCTGTGATGATGGGCACAGCCATGGCTTTTGGAGATGGTCTTTTTCATTTGCCCTCTTTTTTAATGGCTTTAGCAGGGGCCTTATGTATTCAAATAGGCACCAATTTAGCGAATGATTATTTTGATTTCAAGAAAGGCGCGGACACCCAAAATCGTCAAGGACCGATGAGGGTCACTCAAGCAGGATTAATTGCACCTCAAAAAGTTTTGTTTGCTGCTATCCTTTTTTTTGGGTTAGCGGCGTTATCATCCCTGTATCTTATTCATAGGGCAGGGCCCGTGATTTTATTGATAGCCATTCTTTCTATTGTGTGCGGGATTTTTTACACGGCAGGATCCAGGCCTTTAGGGTATTTAGGTTTAGGGGATATATTGGTCCTGATATTTTTTGGGCCTGTGGCTGTAGGCGGGACTTATTTTGTTCAGGCGCGTGAGATTAATTGGCCGGTCATTGTGGCAGGTTTAGCGCCAGGTTTTTTATCCGTAGCACTTTTAGCTGTTAATAATTTGCGTGATATTGAGACGGATAAATTAGCAGGTAAAAATACTTTAGGTGTTCGTTTTGGAAAAAATTTTGTGATGGGTGAATATTTATTCTGCATCATTGCCGTTACGATAATGCCTTTTTTGGTGTATTTAATCATGCAAGACCATGCAGGGATGACCATGGCTTCTCTGATTGGTTTTTTCGCAATTCCAAGTGTGCATGGTGTGTTGACCAAGCCTGATGGCCCTGTTCTTAATCGGGTGTTGGCCCAAACAGGCGGTTTACTTGTTTTATATACTCTTTTATTTTCTTTAGGATGGTTATTATGGAGCCGTTAACTGTTAACAAGGTTGAGATTACTCCTTTTAAAATCCCTTTAAGCATGCCTTTGCCTGTTCTTGGTGTTATTATTAAGGAAAGGGCAGGGTTTTATATAACACTTCACACATCAAGCGGTTTGTATGCCAGGGGTGAGATAGCGCCTTTGGAAGGCTTAAGCGTAGAAGGGCCTCGTCGTGTTAAGCATGATTTAAAAGAAGCGGGTGCTTATTTAAAGAATTTTAAAGTTCCTTTGCAAAAAGAGGAGTTGATAGAATGTTTACGGCATGAGGCTAATATTTTAAACGCGTGTTCCTCCGTGCGCTTTGGTATTGAATCAGCTCTTTTTTTGCTTGCCGCAGCAGCCTTGAAACAAGAGTTGGTTGAATTCCTGGGCGGGACTTTAAAGGATGTTCAGACGGCTATGTTGCTTGAGGGCAGTCATAGCCAGGTGTTATCGGATTTTAAACGTTTTTCAGAAGGGAAAACCCAGGTTTTTAAATTAAAAGTCGGGGACCGCAATATTGCCTTAGACATCAAGAAGGTTGAAGATATCCGTTTAAGGCTTGCGGGGGAATCGTATTTAAGGTTAGATGCCAATCGTCAGTGGACCTTAAAAGAGGCCTGTGTTTTTGCCCAGATGATTGGTAATCAAAGGATTGATTTTATCGAGGATCCTATTGATGATATGGGCCAGTTGGATGCTTTTTATCAAAAGACGCGTATGAGGGTTGCTCTTGATGAAACTTTAAGGGTGGCTCATTCGCCCTTAACTGAGCATGAAGGGGTTGTGGCTTATGTGATTAAACCCATGATTTTAGGTTTTATGACAAGTCTTGATTGGATTGACCAAGCCAAGGCTTCGCGTCGAAAGGCCATCATCAGTTCAGCCTTTGAATCACCGGTTGGTCTTAAGGTACTGGCGCATTTAGCATGCTATAGCGGGCAGATTGCAGGCGTAGGCATAGAGCGCTGGTTTAAGAATGTCCAGCCGCTGGTCAGTGATGGTGGGATTATTAAAAAAGAGGCTATCCAGGCATCACATGAACGATAACTTTTCCATCATTTGGGCAGGCCGGCAAATTAAAAGCCCGCAATTGTTCCTGTATGTCGCAAGCGCTGTCAAATACTTAAAAAACATTGGTATCGAGGCTTCAGACAGGATTGTTTTATGCGCCAACACAAGCGTTGAATATGTGATTGTGCTTTTGGCTTTATGGCAGATGAAGGTGATTACAGCGCCAGTGAATCCGCGTTGGCCCACTCAAACCATTACTTCCTACGCCTCTAGAATTAATGCCAGGCGAATATTTAATGCCTCTGATATTAAACAAGCTTGTTGTTTTGACCCTCGACAACAAGTTGAGGCAGGTCTTGGCTTATTAGATTTTGATTTAACTCAACAGGTGACTATTATGGCCACCTCAGCTTCGAGCGGTGAGCCTAAGGCTGTGCTTCATACTTGGGGCAATCATTTTTACAGCGCTCAAGGTTCCAATGAATTGATTCCTTTGAAGACTACGGACCGTTGGTTATTATCCTTGCCTCTGTATCATATTTCTGGCATTGCTATCGTGGTAAGATGTTTATTAGCCGGCGCTGGCCTTGTGATTGGAGGGCCAGAGGAGATTGTTTCAACGATGGAACGTGGGAAGGTGTCCCATGTTTCCTTGGTTAGCACTCAATTACATCGTTTTTTGAATGACGATAAAACTAATAAAATTCTTCATTCTTTAAAATGTATTTTATTAGGCGGCAGCGCCATTTCTTCAAAGGTCATTGAACGTTGTGCGGATCTAGGATTAAACGTGTATTTAAGCTATGGTTTAACTGAAATGTGTTCACAGGTGGCCACTGGCAGGGTTTGTTCTAACGGGAAGTCGGCAGTCAAGGTTTTAGCGTGGCGTCAATTATCTATTTATGACAGAGAAGAGATTTTGGTGAAAGGTGAGGTGT
>JADFXW010000115.1:4502-4957 GCA_015233375.1 Candidatus Omnitrophota bacterium
GATGGTGTGCGACAGGTGATATGGGGAAATTAGACAAAGACGGATGCCTGACTGTGACGGGCAGGTGTGATAATATGTTTATTTCAGGAGGCGAGAACATATTTCCTGAAGAGATTGAAAAAGCGCTGTTAAAAATCAATGGCATCGAACAAGCCGTGGTTGTCCCTAAAGAAGATAAAGAATTTGGGCACAGGCCTGTTGCTTTCTTAAAGTTTTCAAATCCGCTATCAAAACAGGAAATTATCCGTTGTCTGCAAGCAGATCTCCCAAGTTTTAAAATCCCCATCGTTTTTTATCCCTGGCCGCCTCAGATAGAATTTAATCTCAAGGTCCCGCGTAAAGAATTTCTTAATATAAAAATTTTTTAGTAAACCCTTTGTTATCCTTTTTAGTAATCTTTTTGTCATCCCCGCGAAAGCGGGGATCTAGATCAAAATGCGGCCAGAATAATAAAC
>JADFXW010000116.1:0-2465 GCA_015233375.1 Candidatus Omnitrophota bacterium
GGTCAAAAGGAATCTCAAGAGCCTTACAATCCAAAACCTCTGGCTCAATAGTACCCTGCTGGCGAGCATACGCCGCCCAATGAGCGTGCATTTGATTAGGAGCCACGTGATGACCATGCGTTGCCCATGAACCCAACTTCGGTGTTAAAAAAAGAACTCTCATTATCTCCCTCCCTGTTTCACTATACTTTTTGACTAAATATCCCTATCAAATGCAGAAAAATCATATTTTGGGTATTCTATCAGCAAAGATCTCCTTGTCAACCAATAACCTAAATTGACACCATCTCATTAATTTGTTATATTTAAAAAAATCAAAGGAGGCTCGCTTTGGGTTGGATGGAACGATTAAAAACTAAATGGCAAATTAAAAGTAATTGGGATTTTTGGATGATTATGCTTAGCTTCTCGCTGGCAGGCATGGCCATTATGCCTGTGCGAAAGCTTATCTTCCACTTAGTCGGCATCACGGATAAAACCCCTCTTTGGGTCAAAATCCTCATTTATATCCCCCTCATCCCTCCTGCTTATTACATAGGGCTTTTAGTTGTCGGGACACTGTTGGGTCAATTTCAATTTTTCTGGGGATTTTTATCAGCAAGGCTTAAATTTTTGACCGGCAAAAAGAAATAGCCGGCAACTACATTCCTGTATGACAATCAGAACAATTCATCGTCTTGAACGACTCGTCTGAATCAAAAGGATGCAGGAAGGGCAGCCCATCAGGGTCTTTCTGTGTGTTGGCCCCGCTGCCTTGCTGGGTGATGATATGGCATGAGGTGCACTTGCGGGAAATAACCTCTCCGGTCTTTGTTTTATGTTCATTGTCATGACAACGGAAACACCCTAAAGAGATCATGTGTCCAATATTATCCGGATACGCGTCCCAGCGAGACCTCATCTCAGGAAAAAAGTTCCTCTGATAAATCCCAATAACATGATCGATGGCCTGTTCTATATTGGCCTTATGGGCCCCATAATACGAGACCAGTTTCTTACTATAATAATCATTTAAACGGAATCGTATCTGCTCTATAGCCTCCTTGGTGGAAAGATATTCTTTTGAAAGCGCCTCAAGAGCTTTGGCTTTTATCATGGGGATAGACGGGCTGATAGAACCCTCAGCAATCGCCCTATTTATCAAAACATCAGGGGCTTCAAAACGATGGGTGGGACGGTTATGACAATCCATACAATCCATTTTTCTTATCTTGTTTGCTGGTGGATCGATTTCTTTATAGGGAGAACCCTTAAGTCTGTAAATCCTGGCAACGCCTGCCTTATTAACTGCTTTAATCCAGCTTATCTTCTGACGTTTCAGATCATCAGGGACATAATAAATATCATCATCGTAATACATATGAGCGTGGATACCAGCCTGGCCATTCTTACCGCCGCTGACATTGAGCAACATCTTGATCGTCCACGGCGGGGTTTGGCTGGGATCATCCGCGTAGTAAATCTTATTCAATTGGATAGCATTAAAAGACTTGCCCGGCCAATGGCACTCTTCACAGGTCTCTTTAGCAGGACGCAAGGTCTCCACCGGTGCTGGGGTAGGCTTTGAATAAGAACCATTAATCGTCTTTAAAAGCATCCTGACACCTGCCATTTTATAATGAACATACCATCCTATTCCTGAGCCGATATGGCATTCCACACATTTGACTTGAGCGTGCGGCGACTGAGTATACGCCGTATATTCTGGTTTCATGACCTGATGGCAGGTCAATCCGCAAAAACGTTCAGATTCTGTATAGTTATAGGCTTTATAACATCCGATGGCCGTCATCGTCAAAAAAACAGCTGTTCCCAGCATAAAAACAAGGATAGCATTTTGGTGAGTTGATAAGGAAAGGTCAATAACGATGAGTTTACGATAACCTCCCCCAACACCTTTAAGGACCTGGCGATGTTTCCACCATGCCCCTAAAGGGATGAGCAAAAGCCCAAGAATAAGCAACGGCGGCAACAAAACATAGGTAATAAGGCCAAGATAAACATTATGCGAAGAAGAAAGAAAATCGATGCCAAACAAGAAAAACTCGCAGCCGAGTATAACGGTAGAAAGCGCCACCCCCACATAGGTGATGCTGTTATAAAAATGGTCGGGAAATCTCTGCTTTCCCTTTTTAGGTTGATCATTCATCATTGGACAATAGAACCCTTTGGGGCATAAGGCCACTGCCTACCAACTAAACCTCGCAGTCAGTTTAAAAATATTGGCTGAATAATTGCCTGCCCCAGCCAATGAATTATCGCGGTAACTGGCATATTCATAGGTAGGGCCTAACTTCAACCATTTGTGATAGGACCACTCCAAACCTGTCGTAAAATGCAGCATCTTGAAATCTGCCCCGTAAGGCACTCCGGTGCTAAAATCAACATAATTAGGAGATAGCGTATAACTCACGGTACCCGTCCAAGTCAAGCTCTCCATAGGAGCATAGCTGCCCGAAAAAAGC
>JADFXW010000116.1:2508-4933 GCA_015233375.1 Candidatus Omnitrophota bacterium
GGGATAGATGATGTTTTCTGCTGGGCATCCAGGGTCTTGACATAATTTTCCACATGCGAGTAAGACATCATGAGCAAAACAGAGGCTATTGGTTCCACGGTGATATCATACGTGAATTGCGATGTCAGCATATGATTTTTAGATATAGGATTAGATAAACCGTTTACTGCCATAGCCTCACGAGGCATATAATCAGTATCATCAAACTGATATTTTAATGAATTTTGAAGCCAGTGATACGGTTTCCAGGTAAGGGTGGACGTTTCTTCCACCCCGTTTATTTTTAAAGAATCCAGAAAGATCTGGTCGCTGGGAGTACCGATTATAGAAATGTTATCATATTCATTATCTTCCCAACGTTCTTTGACTTGAGTTGTGAAGGTAAAAAACCTGTTAGGAACAATCTTGCCTCCAAGCGTCCATGATTCTTTCTGGGTCCTGTCGAGCCTGTCTATTTCAAAATCAGTACCTCCCGGCGTCCAGGCAGCACTTGTATTATCAAAAAGCTCGAGAAACTGATTTCTCTGTTGTTCCATATCACTGGCCACATATAAACTGGTATGAGGAATACCTGAATAGCGCAGCTCAACATGTTCGCCTTCATGGTCCTGATGATTTTCCATCTGAGAATAATTAGCCGCAGTAACTGACCCAACGGTCGCAGAATCATCCTTATAAAGCGAGTTGCCTTCAGCGCCCATATGTTCATATCTGACATTGGTCATAAACGCCAAATAAGGGGTCAAATTAGAATTAAAATTACCCGTCCAAACATGCTCATCTTCCGAGGCATGAGCAAAAGACCAAAGAGACTGCTTCGTCGAAAGCGAGTAGGTCGAAGGATAATCGATAACGCCCAGTGTAACGCTATTGAGCACCTGGTTCTGCAATAAATCAGTGTCCTTGATATGATTATAATGATACCCCACACTCGCATAGGAGTTGTCATTGAGCATCCATTTTTCAATCCTGACGCCTGAACCAAACAACTTCGCATCCAGATACTCTTGTTCTGTACGCAGTTGATTAGAGGCTGCTGCGGTATTCATCGTTGAGTTAAGCCACGGCATATACGCATAATTATTATTATAATCAATTTCCGCTTTCTGTTCTCCTTTGATAGTCATACCAGCAATATCTTTCTTTTCTTTCACCGTTATTGTATCTGAAGTATCATTGACCGTCGCATAACTTGGTCCAATAAGTCGCGCGGCCGTTTTTCCCGCATTAGACACTGGGGTCCAATCTAACAGCGACTTATCCCCATTCTTGGAATTATGCTCATAGGCCACATCCAAAAAAGGATCACTGATAGGGCCTAAACCAGCTTCTAATTTCAAAAAACTGATATCCATCTGAAGATCTGGTCCGTTGATTTTAGCCCCGCTTAATGCTGGGGGGATAATAACACTATTTTTATCTTTATACACTCCGCCAGTATTGTCATAATATTTTCTAAAAGCGTTATAATCTATTTTCAGAAACGCAATATCTCCTTTTTTCAAAGTTAATTCACCATGACCATTATCTGTCTTGGCAAACACGCTTGCCTCTATATCCAATGAAACATCTTTATTGATATCCTTAACAAAGGCTATATCGCTAACCCCTGCATCAGCGCCGTTCTTCATCCAATTAAGGGCTTCGAATTTACCCACATTCCCTTTAACATCCGCATACTGGAGAGGCTCAAGCGTGATACTCAAAGGCGTTGTTCTTTCCTGGGCTAATACCAAACTCCCTGTTGGTGTCATGAAGGCCACTATGACCGAGAGCAACAATCGAAAACTTTTCATAGGTTATTCCTCTCTGAAGAAAATTAATAACGCAAATGAGTGCTGAAATTAGATCCATGAACAGCCTGGTGACATCCACTGCTCCAGCAGACCCCCTGGGCCCAACGGTTTCCATGGCCACCCAGTGTGGGATTAGAAACCGCCGCATGACAACGTAAACAAAGATTATAATCTCTGGCAATTAGCATTTTATCATTAACAGAACCGTGGACCTGATGACAAGAAGTACATCCTTCTTTTAACGCATCATGCGTCCATATATAAGGCCCGCGCTTGTCTGTATGGCACTTCAAACAGGCCTCGTTAACACCAGCCTCGGATGTAGCGCTCCAGGGACGCACATCTATCCCGTGAGCATCATGACAATCCGTGCAACTCATTTTACCCTCTATGACGGGATGATGGTAAGGCAGGCGGAATTGCATCTTTTTATCGGTATGGCAGGTAAAACAAATTTCCGGGTCTTTCTTTGGATTGATCATGGTGCCCTTACCGCCACCGTTATCGACGTGTAGGGACCCTGGTCCATGGCAGATTTCACAAGCCTCAGCTTTAGTCGTATCACTCTTAATATGAGTACGGGCGTGTGTGGAAAATTTATACTCCCTGCCTTCTTTTTCATGGCAGGT
>JADFXW010000117.1 GCA_015233375.1 Candidatus Omnitrophota bacterium
ATCAACATGATCGCTTGAAACATACAAATCTTCACTATCCGTCCTCTCTGCGCCCCAGTCCTTTTCTTGATACCTGGTCGTAGATTCCACAAAAACATCAGGAATCTGAAACTCCTGCCTTAAAACATTTATAATATTCTGTCTATTACTCCTGGAGGCCTCATACGGGTCTGTGTTCGCAGGGATCCCATCCACATCTGATGTCTGGCTACTCCATTCTATCCCCATAACATCACTTCCCCTATTCCCAATACTTCTAAAACTCCCTAGTTGATCTTTAGATTCCCTATAAACGTCATACACTGCTCTAAGCTTCACGTGAGGGTTTATTATCAGACAGCTGGACACGATGGACGCTAATCTTTTATCAACAACCGGATTTGAAACTCCATTTTCTCTTAATAAATCAACTACCCGCTGGACTGGATTAATATGTAATATCGCATTAACCCTCTCCTCACCCATTACAAAAAACATCTCTGCAAACACATCCGAGGTGTTATCTGCAATAAAATAATCTCGAATACCGATACTCGGCCTAATGCCGTCCAGATCCTTTTTTTGATAAATATCCCGATCCATTCTTCCTCCTACAATACCGTATTTCTTATAAAAAAAAGTGTTTTGAGGAGTATGTCGATAATTTTGCATGACATCTTCTAAATCCTGTGTTTTACCATAATCAATCCTGCTTTCTTCCCCAAAATAATAACGCCCCCTACTATCTTGAATTTCCCTAGTCAATCTTTTATCTAAAAATTCCGCGTAGGCTTGCTGAAGAGCGTCTTTGTCATAACCCGCATCAATGCTTTGAAAAACCTCTGAAACAGCATCCAACGAAGGAGGAGTCATGGCTATCACAATATCTTCATTAGTCAATAAATGAGCCTCAACTAAATTCTTGAGAGCATGGCTTGAATCAAGACTTATCACAATCCCATCAACCCCGTTATTGGATAAACCCCATATAAGGGCTTTAATTGTCAAAGGAGGGATACAAACTGATAAATCAGCCCTTTGACGGCTCACAGCAACCTTAAGAAGCACAGAAGCAGCCCTGCGCACACCAGGCGCCGCTGAAGAAAGAGCCTCTATAAGAGAGCTCTGCGTCCTGGATGTTTTCATCATTTGTGGTGTAATACGACCCGATTCCCCCAAGACTATCAATATTTTTGCACAAGTGTGGCTAATGGTTTTCTGTGGCAAAGATAATCCTTTCACCAGCTGTTGAACTAATTCCTCAGTAATATCAAGCTTTGGTATTAAGCCTTTATTTAACAAGTCTCCCAAGCGTCTGTTAGCTGCTGTGGCTTTTTGGAATCCCTGGATTTCTTTAATATCTGAAGAAACAAGATCAAAAATAAGCCCTCGTAACTCTTTTGGAGAAATAATAAAAACGGAATCAGGCAATTCAAAGGACGCGAATAAACTGTTAAGAATTTCATCATCAAAAATATGTTTTCCAAAAACCTTCTTTGCTTGATCCCTCATTGGATTGGTCAATAATCCTGCTTTGTTCAATTTCTGCGCTATTCTTTCAATGTCCTTTCGAAGATACTGATTTTCTGTTGCACCTTTTTGTATCCATTGTTCGATAACGCCAGGGTCGATGTCATCTGTCGTAATGAGCCCCGCTTCTTTTAAGGCTATTAATCCTTCTGCGGCTTCTTGCCACATACCAAAATCATCACCCTTTAAGAACGAAAAAAGACGTTGTGGCAGGATTTTGGGCAGATCTTTTGCAGTAAATAGTTTTCCTTGAACTAAAATACTAATCACTTTTGCATAAAGCCCCGCTGAACGCGCCTGGCAACTCAAATGAATTTCCAGGAGATCTTTAACATCTTGAGGAATAGTAACGGCAGTTATTAATCCTGCCTCTGATAATAATTTTAATGTTTCCGCGGCCTCCAGTACCCCTCTTCTCGTCACATATTCAGACTTCAGCCTGTCTAACAGGCTGCCAATAACCTGCCCAAAATGAAAATCATTTTGTTCAATGGTCATGGCTTTATCCCCAGATTGAAAAACCTGTCTCATCCGAACTGAAATTCTGGCCATGTCCCTGCCTCTTTGCACAGGTCTATTTAAAACAGCTACCATGGCCTTGGTCATATCAACCCTTCCTGCGGCAAACCCGCCGGAGAAATATTTTTTCGGGATTATGCTGTGCGTCAAGGGATCTCGCTCTTCTTTGATATAATTGTAAGCGCCTTTTTTGAAGGCTTGAAGATAACGATTATAAATAAATTCGATGTCATGATGCATGGACCCTATCCCTGCGATTTTATTTTTATCTGTATAAACTTGATTAATAATACTGTCCTTGATTTTATTTTTATACCAAGCGGCTAAAATCAAGGAATGATATATTTGACGAAGCACCGCGAAATTCTGGCCTTCGTTGACCTCCCTGGTTAAAACAGGAATAATAACTTCACGGATAATTTGACTGCTAGAAGGGGACAGGGCCCTTGAAAAGCAGGGACCTGTCCCCTTCTGCTCATTCAAGGCCAAATAGTCTTCCTCTAACATCACCTTTAATTTTGATTCAACAACATACACCGCCTTTTTATCGGTATTTTCATAAATAGCTGCTTTTTGGGGCACAATCCAAACTTTATTAAAGGTATTGACCGGCACATTCGTTGTCCCATATTTTTGAGACGCCTCTTTATAAATTCGTTCCCAAAACTTTTTACCTGTCTTTCCTTCAGGATACATGAGGCTTGCCGTGATCTGCTTTAAAATATAATCCTCTGCCAATAAATCTCGCCCCATTTCCGTTAAACCAAAACTGTGCGGGATGATCCTCCTTTTTTCATAAGGACTTAAGTTCACCCAAAGGTCTTCGTCAGGAACGGTGAGAGCGGCAAGGAAATATTTGAAAAGCTTGGTGGCTTCGTCTTTAAATTGTTGGTTCTGGATTCCCGCTTTCGCGGGAATGACATTTTGATCTTTGGAATCGCCACGATCCAAGATAAAATCAAAGTGCAGGGGATCGTCAGGATAAACCTTAATCCCTCGTAAAGTGGGAGGGGCAAACTCTTGGCTTAAATGCAGCATCGTGCCAGGTGAAGACAAATAAAAACCCTCATCCGCCCTGGCCAGGCCATGAGTATCCATCCCCGTGATCACAAAAATCACAAGGACAATTTTGTGACAAAATTTGTTTAGTTTCATCACTAAGGAAAGTATAGCATATTTATAGATCTTTGAAATTTTGAATGGGTCAATCATACAAAATTAAAAAGAACCATATTTATTCTGCGGCTATTTCTTAAACGCCTGTCCCACAACATTTTTTGTACTTCTTACCAGACCCGCAAGGACAAGGATCGTTGCGTCCCACCTTAGGGCCTTGACGTGTGACCGCGGCCTCAGATCTTGATTGGACACTCGTCTCTTCCAACACGGTCTGTTGGGCCGAAACGCCTGCCTGTGGCATACCCGATTGGAATTCTTGATGCACGGCTTGTTGAGGGATGGTGCTAAATACGGATCGGGGACGATGAGCTTCTGGAGCAGCTTCTAACCTGAAAATCATAGACCCTACTTCATGATTAATGGATGAGTACATGGTCTTAAACATCGCAAACCCTTCCTTCTTATATTCTACTAAAGGATCACGTTGGCCCAAGGCCCTCAAACTGATACCATCCTTGACCTGATCCATGTTATACAAGTGTTCTTTCCATTTAGTGTCAATCACATGCAAAAGGATCATGCGCTCCATGCGCCGCATCATTTCCGGGGTCACTTGCGCTTCTTTTTCTTCATACACCTTTAATAAGACGTTTTCCAACTCTTGCTTAAGCTCATTGGCATGAAGCGTGGCCCACTGTTCTTTAAAAGCCTCAATATTAACGCCAAACCTTGATTGAACATCCGCGGCAAAATGCTGGAACACTTCTTCAGCTTTCTCAAGCGCGTAATGCTCCTCCACCATATTATCCGAAGCCATCAAGACCTTGTCTAAAATCACATCCTTCACGTTCTCGCCTTCCAGGATGGACCGGCGCATGCTGTAAATGACCTCACGCTGCTTATTCATGACATTGTCATAATCCAAGAGCTGTTTGCGGATCTCAAAGTTATAATTCTCAACCCTCTTTTGCGCGACCTCCAGGGCCCCTGAAACCATGCGCGATTCAATGACCTCGCCTTCCTGCATCCCCATCTTGTCCATCACCGCCATGATCGTGTCAGAAGCAAATAATCTCATGAGATCATCCTGCAAAGAGACATAAAACCGCGATGAACCTGGATCCCCTTGACGACCGCAACGGCCCCTTAGCTGATTATCAATACGCCGGGATTCATGACGCTCTGTACCAATGACATGCAAGCCTCCCTGGGTCAACACCTGCTCCCTCTCCTTGCTGACCTGATCTTTAAATTGACCAATAAAGGTCTTTATCATCGCTTCTCTATCTTTTTCCTCAATGCTGTCTTTCTTTTCAGACGCCAGGGCCCGGGCCAAATATTCAGCATTACCACCTAAAACAATGTCCGTACCACGGCCTGCCATGTTAGTTGCAATGGTGATAGCGCCATAACGGCCTGCCTGGGCAATGATATGCGCTTCTAGATCATGATATTTGGCATTCAAGACCTGATGAGGCACACCCTTTTGCTTTAAAAGCCCGGAAACAAGTTCGGATTTTTCAATAGAAATGGTGCCAACCAAAACAGGCTGGCCCTTTTTGTGACACTCGGCTATTTCATCCACAACCGCATTATATTTTTCCCGTGCCGTCTTATAAATGCAATCTGGATTATTCGCGCGTATCAAGGGCCTGTTGGTAGGGATAACAACCACGTCTAAATTATAAATTTGTTTAAATTCATTGGCTTCGGTATACGCGGTACCTGTCATCCCTGCTAATTTACCGTACATGCGGAAATAATTTTGGAA
>JADFXW010000118.1:0-517 GCA_015233375.1 Candidatus Omnitrophota bacterium
AGTCCTTTTGTGGCAAGGCTGGCATAGAATCTGCAGATTTGATCGTCAGTGCAAAAACATCTGAAAACGGCTTGTCACTAATCCAACTGTCTTGAACCAAAACATCTTTCAGAGGCTTATCCTTCCTTGGATTCGCAAAGCTGATATGATACATCGTGCATTTAGGACGCATGGGATTAATACCCATAGGCCTTGATTTCACCCCGTCTTTAGACCATGTAATCGACGGTAAATGGAACCAATCCCAAAAAATGGGCGCTGAAAGCACCTTATATTGACCATCCTCGTAAACAAAGGTCACGGCCAAAACACCATAATAATAATTCTCCCCATAAAGCCTTAAAAGCGTGTCATGCTCATAGCTGTTTCCATAATTACCGGACGCTAAAAAATGGATCTCGTCAATCCTCATGCCAGAGCGGATAGGCAAAACAAAAATCTTATTATTACCCAAATCAAGCCTGCCGTAATCGGTCCAATCCGCTGGCCCTCTAACCAAAAATTCAATGCCCTCACA
>JADFXW010000118.1:527-4850 GCA_015233375.1 Candidatus Omnitrophota bacterium
TGCCTGAAAATTTATTAGCGCCAGCGCCAGATCCGCTAAAATTATCTTTGGCCTCCTTGGTCAAAAAATAAAAACCATGACCCGCCTCCCATTGAGGTGATTGTCCCCAGGCATCAGGCCAAACAAAAAATACCGTTATGAAAACAGTGAGGATTCTTAGCATGGCGCTTCAATCCCTTTCTGAGTTAACCGCTTATTAAGAATACACCAAAGCTGGACACAATTCACCACACTACTGATAGAACTCGCCAGGGCAATGCCTCCTACTTTTAAGGGAAACATCAAAACAGCGTTTAATATCACATTAAGGACCAAACAAATCGTCGCTGTCTTAACCGGCGTTTTAGTGTCTTGTAACGCATAAAAAGCAGACACCAGTATGCGGGAGGCTCCATAAAAAGGAAGTCCTAAGGCTGCATAAAACATCACCTGCGAAGTGATTCCTGTTGAATACGCATCAAAAGCTCCTCTCTGAAAGATGACATGGATAATCCATTTAGAAAAAAGGACCATCCCTATGGATATCGGCACTAAAATCAAGGCCAGATGACGCAAGGCAAAAATAAGGGTCGTCCTAAACTTGACCAAGTCCCCTTGCTGATAAAGGGCGGAAAGGGACGGTAAGGCAACTGATGAAAGCGCGTATCCAAAAACGCCGAGAGGCAACTGGATCATGCGATTCGCGTAATAAATCGCAGCAATCCCCCCCTCACCAACGATAGAGGCCAGGGAAGCGCAAAAGGTGTCCACAAACACATTCATCTGATACACCGCAGAGCCCCAAAGGCGGGGCAACATCAGTTGACCTATACGCTTTGCCCCTTCATGATTTAAGGACACTGGTCTTTGCCAATGAACGCCGCGTCGGCGTAAAGCCTCCCATTGGGCCCAGAATTGTAAAAGCCCTCCTAACAGGACACCAAACGAAAGGGCATACGCGAATTGGACAGAGGTCCATGAACGCAAACACGCCACCCAAATACTTAATATCATCGCCACATTTAAAAGGCAAGGCCCAAAGGAAGGGGCAAAAAAAGCGCTTAGGGAATACGAAATTCCTGCTTGAAAAGCAGTCAAGGCAATCAAAATCAAATACGGAAACATGATACGTGTCAAATCAATGGTCAATTTTAAGGTCTCTGAATGCCCAACAAAGCCTGGGGCAATAAGCCTCACTATAACAGGCGAAATTAAAATACCAAGCAGGGTCACGCTGCCTAAAATAAGGACCCCCCAGGCCATGACCGCATTAATACATTCCTGCCATTCTTGGGCTGACTTTTTTGCCTTATACTCAGCAAGCACCGGCACTATCGCTGCATTCGCTGCCCCTTCCCCCACCAAATCCCTTAATAAATTAGGGATGCGCTGGGCCACCAAAAAGGCTTCCGCGAGAAAACCCGTGCCTAAAAACCTGGCTACCAGCAAATCCCTTATAAACCCCAAGACGCGCGAGGCCATGACTCCAGAGGCAACGATCCCGGTTGATTTAAATAAAGCCTTATGTTGTTCCTGGATGGGTTTCGAATTATCAGTTGACATATTAAACACGGTTTGCTAGTATGACAACCTTTCGATGGTTTAAAGTGTAAATTATAAATAAGGAGATTGTATTCATGCCACAACGCCGCAATGCTATTAAAGCTTTACGTAACTCACACGCAAAACACCTGCGTAATCTGCAAATCAAAACAGATCTCAAAAAAACCGTCAAGAAATTCACGACAGCCTGCGCTGACAAAAACGGTAATGCCCAGGATGCTTTAAAAGAAATCTACAAAGAATTTGATAAAGCAGCCAAACGCAACGTCATGCACAAAAAAACAGCAGCCCGCAGGAAAGCGCGTTTTGCCAAAGCTTTAGTGTCTCAAAAGAAGGCCTAATTCCACTACCAATTTTTCCAAGGCATATTGAGGATCAAGCCGGCTTCGCTTAATGTTTAAGTCGGCTTCTTCCAGCGCTTTTAGCCCTCGGCCAAAGCGTTGGCTGCCCCTGGCTTTACCTTCCTTGCCCCAAAACCAAACCAGGGCTGGCATGATCTGCAATGGATGCACATTATCTCTAAAAAAACTATCCAGCATTTTTAAGGCCTCACCATTTTTCTGGGCTGTCATTAATCGGGTCATATCAAAAACATTAGGTGGTGCGGGCCTGGCCAAAACAGCACTCTTGGCGTATGCAGGAAGATCTTTGAGGCTTCCTTTGAGCATATGATCCGCAGACTCAAGGACCAGCTCACAATGCTTAAATGGTTTTTGGCAAAAATCAAGCAGGGTGGGAATATCTCTGTCTTTTATTTTATTGAGCCCCCTTAAGACAATCAAACGCTTGGGGGCAATCACCGGCAAGGTCAGCAAGGCCTGCCTTAACTGATTGGCTTGAAGATCCGCACATTCCAGATTATCACAATCAAAAGAACCTGCTTGAGGAAAATCAACAAAAAATTTATTCTTTATTTCAGCGATCCTGGCGTCTTTAGCTTCCAGATTGTCACCAAGAAAAAGATAAACCATTGATTACCAATTCTCAGTGGTCCGCTCAACAATACGGGTGGCCAGGTCAACTAACGCGGTATTAATCGCAGAACTTTGTGTTACCGCTGGTGTACCGGTCAGGAAACAAGTGGTTTCACCAACAAAAGAAGGCTCCCTCCAAAGCACCTTGCCTGTGGACTTCTCCGTTAGTGTCAAAGAAACAATGATGCGGATCCTGTACTCCTGGACATTCAAATTGGTGTCCTGACGCATGGTATCTTGCGCCACATTCAATAAGTCACCTGTTAATACCAAATCCGAATTATCCGAGTCTGTGACCTTTAAATTACCGTCAAATAAAAACCTGTCAATGACCGCTGTTCGAATCTTGGTCTCCAAAAGCGGAACATAAAGATCCGAATTATTATCATCCACATTATTGACCTTATTATGAAAAGCCTCTACGTAAATTTTCTTATAATTAGACGGCAAGAGTGACTTTGTGGTGTACCCACAACCTGAAACAACAAAAGCAAGTAGTATAGAAAGGCTTAAACGGAGCATTATTCACCAATCACTTTTAAACGCGCCTGGGCCCTGTCAGACCAAGGAGTATCTGCGTACCTGTCGATTATTTCCTTATAATAAACCCTTGCGGCTTTCATTTGTTTTGCCTTTTCATAATAGCGAGCGATAACAAAATTATTTTCAGCTTCTCTTGATTTTAAGACGGCCATCTGGGCTTTTGCCTGTGGAGCTAATTCACTTTCAGGATGACTTTTCACAAATTCATTAAACTCTTGCCTGGCCACATTACCCACCTTCTGTTCATGCTGGGCATCGGACGCCCTGTTCGTGTCCGCCATCGCGATTTGAAATTTAGCAGCCTTGGCCCATTCACTATTAGGATAATCATTCATGGTCTTTTCAAATTCATCCCGGGCCTCTTGATACAGCCCCTTTTCCTTATAAAAGAGCCCTATTTTATATTGAGAAAGTGCTGCGAATTTACCATAAGGAGCATCTTTAATAACGGTCCGAAATATTTCAATCACCCTGTCGTCGGTGCCCATGACCACCTGGGCCCATTTACTGCGTCCCTTGTTTTCTAATAGATGATTGGCAATATTATACTCTATGCCCACTATTTGCGCGGCGCGTTCGCTGAAAGGATATTTATCAATGACCGTCTGATACGCCTTATACGCATCATAGGGTCTACCTAAATCTTCCAGGCATTGACCGATAAAAAATTCCGCTTCTGGAGCTTCTTTCGCGCGTGGATAATGCTTGATTAATTTCTTGTACTCATCAATAGCTTTTTTGCAATTTCCTTGGGCCCTGAAGCTTTGAGCATATTCTAACTGCCCTTCAGGAGTGTCCCTGACAGCCCATTTAGGATTAATGAATTTACCTGTTTCCGGTGTCCAAATCCAGACAGCTGGACATAAGGTGGGCCAGGCAAACAAAAATAAAGCAAGGAAGATTATATTGCGACGGAACATATTGGGTAAATTTAACATAGTTCCTCCGATTTGTCAATGGCGAGAAGACGAATCATACCAGCCACTTTTAGAGGTAAGGATGCCTTAAGATGTATCCCACGGGTTTTAAATTGGACATCCTGCACCAGGCCATTCTGGTAAGCTAAATTCACTAAATCCATTCTGTCCTTTGGCAATAAAACGTCCACATCCTGTGCCCCTTGAGACAAGACATCTTCAATCATCAAACACAATGCTTGAATATTTTCTCCATGAAGCGCTGAAATCCCCATACATAACGGGACGCTCCTTTTCATCTCAGACACACGGCGCTTGTCTTCTAACCTGTCTATTTTATTAAGGAC
>JADFXW010000119.1 GCA_015233375.1 Candidatus Omnitrophota bacterium
TGACCCATTGGTCCTTGTCCGGAATGGTTAAAGAAGCCAGGAAGTATTTCACTAACTTTTTATATTCTTCCTCTTTCAGGTTCCCATTTATATTCTCTTGGCCTTTATGAATGAGAAAATCAAATTGCAGGGCATTATCAGGATGGATGACAAGTCCCTGCAAATGAGGGGGTATAAAAACAGGACTTAAATGGACCATGACACCTGGTTGAGGCAGGGATGAAATGACACTGACCGAAGGCTGACCATAAGCCACAGGTACTTGGACTGAGACTACCAAAAAGGCCAATAATGTGACTTTTGTCGTATATATTCGGTAATTACGTGTCAGCAAATATTTAACTTTTGCCGCTATCTTGTGGATGAATGAATACATAAATTTCCCTTATACGTCAAGCATACGCCTGTTCGCTCTGCAAAAAAAGACGAGGGAATTTGTTTTTCAATTCTGCCAGGAAAGGCAAGGTCTTGATAGTGATAATATTAATCAGGACAGGGACAAAACCATCAATACTTTTTAACCTCGCCAAATCTTGAAATCTAAAAGGCAATGGCACTCCATAGCGGTCGCGTTTGATTTCTAAATCAAATTTAGAAGCAGTAAAATCGATACCACCAGGGTTTAACATCGAATGATCTACAATCTGATGCCATTGCTGATTTAATCCTTCTAAATTAACAGATGGCCATCCCCGATTATGTTCTCTATCTCCTTGAATGGCGGAATTAGGGTCGTTGTAGGTTTCCACAGCCTCCTGACCTTCCCCAATCATTCCCCAAAGCTGTTTTGTCGCGCGTTCCAAAGCGATCGAATATCCATGTTCATTGCCGCGTAGAACAGTCAAGCCGCGTAAGAGTTCCCGGCCTTCAGGAGATAGCATTCTTCCAATAACCCTGCCCTGCTGATTAGTGATTTCATAATACAGTCCTGGGATGCCCTGGATAGCTTGATCAAGTTCCATCGCTGTTAAAAAGTCTTTTGTTCTTGTAGGTAACACCCGTCCCCATTCGACAATATAAAGATATCCATCTGAAGCCCTTACGATGGTTACCGCATGCCCCTCTGTAAGGCCATGCGCATTGGCAAGCACTGTCACTGAGGCGCCCATGGCTGTTAAACCTAATTCTGAAGCTATTGTTTGAATATAGTAGGCCGCTTGTACACATATCACCGAGGGAACACTGCTATGAGTGTTTAAAGCATTTTGACCTGCTAAAAACACTTGATTATTATTGACCGCATGTCCATCTCCAGGCGTTGTGGCAAACCGATAATTATATTGGCCCGCAATACCACTCATAATAGCTAATACTTTTAATTTATCCTGATCATTAAGTCTCATTTGTTGTAACCCAGCAATAAACCTGTCAAACGCATGATCATCATGACCGCTTCGATTGATCAAATCATTAATACTTTGAGCGAATAATGCATTTGGATCACTGCGATTATTCGCTAAAACCGAATCACGATAAGCACTATCCGTCACTAATCGTACAATATTACCATTATCGGTGATCTGATTCGCCGTTATATTGGCTTGTCCTATGTCAAAATTAGCCAAAGGATGCACAGCTCTTGTGGCAGCCTCAAAAGAAGATGGTCCACTATGCCCAAAACGAATTTGTAAGCCCAACTCACCGCCTGTTCTTGTAAAGGAAGGCCCTCCACTTGCTGGTCGGCTAATGTCCCTATAAACACCACCTGTTAAGGTTGCATCAGGGCTTAAGGAATAACGACCTCCCATTCCTACCCTGGTCTCTGTATTCATAAAAGCATTATTATCAGGAGTGGTGCGCGTCACTCCCGCTTGAAGGCTTAATCTTTTCCATTGGCTAAATATTTGGATCGCTAATTCATTACTAATACCCGGATTTTTAGTATACAAAAGGCTATACCCCATCGACGGTCCACTACCGTTAAGAAAATCGTGTCTTAATGCCAAATGAAAAGGCCCCGTCATGACACCACCACTATTTCCCGGGAAAGACACCTGAGGATTCCATTGAGCATTCATGACTAAAGCAAACGTCAATCGACTTGATGAAAACTGGTGAGCCAATACAGCACCAACACTTGCTTCAACATTGCCCCCTAAAGCCGGCCCTCCTCCAATAATCCAGGCATTGCCCTGAGCAAAAAGAGCCGCAGCTGTTGTCCTGTCTATCCTGACATAACCAATTTTATCGCCATAAACGCTGCCTGCATATACAGGCACAGAAAAACCACTTGTAGAAGGAACAGCCCCTGTGACAGACTGAAGCTGTACAGATCCAGGAAGATTTAAGGTGCTTGTATTAAGTGTTGATGTACCCACAGCAGCCCTAACACTTCCTGTTGGTCTGTCATTATCATACTCCAAGGTCCCATACGGACTTAATTTCAATGTGCCCAAATACGGAAGATTTGAATCTGTTAAAGCACCTGGCCCTCCAAGGACTCCAAAACTGGTAGAGATATGAGAGCCAATCTGTACACGCGCGTCAAAACGGCCATCGGACTGAATTTGTATATTTGATATATTAATGCTACTGGTCTGGCGGCTTGTATCAGGCAGCACAGCGCCCTGTGGCATGTCAACCGTTGCACCTGGCCTTGGTGATAAAACAAATCCCCTATCTGTTCTTAGAGTTACAGCAGACCCTCTAGATAATTGAGTCTCTCGAACTGCGATAGACATAGGATGTTCTGTTGGAGGTGAAGGCAACACCATCGGCCCTTGTTGTAGAGGTTGCTCAAAATTTGGTGAAGCTGGTATCGGAGAAGGCTCTGCCATGGGCGAACTGACTGCAGGCATAGCCACCCTTGGAGAACCATTAGAACCTAAATGAAAAACTCTTTGGAACTCAGCAAGACTAACTGTCCGAGGCATCCTTTCAGGCAATCGCGCAAAAAGCCAGGGAGCCGTTGTTTGAGTAACCTGACTGATAGGCGAAGTGCCTGCAAAACCAAACTCAGGACCATTCACGTCACGCCTTTCAGTATGAAAATGAGCAAATTCCCCTGGAGCTTCATTCCCACCCATCAATCCAACCGTCTGACCTGGCTCAAGTTCTTGCCCCTTATGAACAAAAATTTCATTGGGGTACATATGCGTCACCCTAATATAATGCCTGCCATCAGATTCTAAAAGATCCACATAATACCCATAGGCATAAGCATGCGCAACATTACGGACCCTCATTTTACCCAAGGCACGAAATACCGGCTTGCCATTGATACGTAAAATTTTAGACCAAATAGCAGGAACTCTATCTTCACCAGCATGTCTATGGGGCCCTGTGATACCATTGGATCCCCTTTGAAAACCCCAAACTCCTGCCCCAGAAGATATCATCGTTTCATGAAGAAAAGAGTCTGCTCCATAAGCCTGTTGAAAATGGCCACTCCAACCGCGCCCATCTATCCCTTTACCTTGAATAAAAAAGGATAAGCTCTGTTGCAAGGAATTAAGCGCTTTTAGAGGCATTGTTTGTTCAGTCAACCCATATCGAAGATACACAGCCTTTATAGATGCCATCATCTTTGCCATTAAAGCATCCTGTTGAGCCTGGCTTATATTAGTCATCTTCTGCCAACCAATCACCTGACCTGTCAATGGACTATAAAAAGAAAAATTGTTTGAATTCTCATTAAACATAAGCGTGCCAAGATGTACTCCATTTGTATCCATAAACTGATACCCAAACTGTATACCATCAGATATATAAGGATAATTTTTTATAGTCGCATTAATCAGCCTTACATCAGTTACTGTTTGTGTCGTCGTAGATGATTGCCCATCAGCCGAACTTATTGGTGAAGATACAGGCAAAGGTGTTGAAGCTACAGTGACAACAGGCACTGGTCTCTCCACTGGCGGGACTGGTGTTGGGGCTTCTTGAACGGCAGGTCTTGCGACGCTTGGAACAGGCCCAGGCACTGCAGGCCGCGTTGAGCCTTCGACAACCTGTGTTGACCGCACGATTTGCGGCCTTGGGGCAACACGCGCAGCCCTTGCTGTTCTTGAAGACTCAGAAACCCCATCTACCATACCTATAACTATCTTCTGATTTGGAACAATCCAGTGCGGGTTTCGTACAATCGGACTTATAGGCTTCTCTGGATTTAAATCGACACTTCTACCCACCAGGTTTAAAGCAAAAATACGTTCCAATGTAATACCATTATCTCGAGCGATACTTGTTAATGTTTCACGAGACTGAACAATATGATAGACATATCCCCCTTGTTGAAAATTATTTTTTCCTAACAAAATGCGCTGATTTTGATGGACCTGAGCACCTTGGACCTGAAGATTTTGAACTTGTACCACACCCCCACTTGCAGGTTGTACTAGAACAGGTCCAACTTGTCTATCAATCCTGCGAACAATAGGAACAGGCTCTGGTATATTGGTTCCCACAGATGAAGCTAAAACCGGACCTGTTAAATTAAAAGCCATCACAATCGATAAAAGAGCCATTTTAAAAGATTTGGGCATTCTAAAACGCAGGGTGTCTTTCAATTCTTCTTTAAAGGTATGAAGTGTAAATTTAGCACTTTCAATATACCCATTAATTAAAGACAAAAGGTTCTCAAACATGGATGGCGTAAGAACCCTTAAATTATTAGCATTTACCGTAGTCACCATCGCTGGAGTCAATAAAAACCCGCCAGAAAAATACTTTCTTGGGATCGTCTGTTGAGCATAGCGGTCATAATCATCTTTGATATAGTTATAAACACCCTTTTTAAACGCCTTCAAATAATTCTGATAAATGACCTCATTAGCTTCGGGGTTATCATGCAAAAC
>JADFXW010000011.1 GCA_015233375.1 Candidatus Omnitrophota bacterium
TATTTGATGTTCGACCATGCGTACCATCAGTTTTTACAAAAAAAACAATGGAAACAATACATGCTTAACTTAGGGATTGCTTTTATCCCTTTCTTCCTTTCCCTGTATGATTATCCAGTCATGACTTTATTTTTTATGGTATTTTCAGCCGCCAATATACTGTTTTCACGCTATGAGCTCTGGCCTCAAACAAGGATGCGTCTTTTTCACGAGGTGCTATTTTGTCTGGTATCGATGGCGTTATATCTGATTTCGTACAAGTTGATTTATTTACCGCTTCTATTGACCCTTTGTCCTGATCTTAAAAATGCGGTGGATGCTTTAGGATATCATAGTGTCCAGGTATCGATGGATTTAGGAATCAAATTAAGGAAGGTTTGGGCGGCGTCGATTTTTTCTTTTGGTGGTATATTTCATCCTTTTTTTGGTCAAATATCACAAAAGATCACGGTTGCCCTTTTATGTTTAGGTAATTTGATTTTGTTAAAGAAGGGTAAATTGCCTCTTAGGTTTAATTGGATACTGCAAATGATTTTGGGGATGATTATTGTTATCCTTGTTACTGAGGGGCCTATTTTGGCCACAGGTGTTGGATTTATTTACCGCGTTGTTTTTCCTTATGCCGCGATTGTTGTTTTAATGTTTTTTTGGCTATTTCAAGGGTTGTCTTATTGCTTTTTTAAAGACCCCCAAAAGATGGCTGTACGCGCAGCATTGTGGACGGTTTTAATTTTTGGTATTTTGGCAGAGGTTGAGATGTTTAATACAGCGTTGAGTGCTAACAGGGAATTAAATTTTATTCGTCAAAAAGTAGCGAATATGGATTTTACGAAGGTTAAAAGTATTATCGTTGATAGGCCTGCAGAGAGGGATATCCCCAAGCACGATGATCCTCTTGATCCGTATCAATCACTGTTGCCGGCGTTCGGTGATTTTCCCCAGAGGTTTGAGTATGATCATATGGCGACCAACCGGACTTTTATATGGGAAATGGTCCAGGCGGTCTAAAATTAATTTCATGGCGATTCAAAGAGGGATGTATCATTCTTCGTGTAAGGCACAAGGTGCTGCTATTATTGATATGAATGAAATTGTAACACCTATCATGAGTAAAACAGCTTTGCAGGTTCCGGATAACGGTATTATTCAGGACGTCGAAGCCTCAGGATTTGTGCAATTTCAATTTTTGACACATGAGGATGGATGGCATATTGTGGAGTTTGGTCCGAATTTCTGGGAGGAGACCGGTGCTTATCCGCATTGGGTGGCCATAACTTTCAAAACACCTGTGGCCTTGTTGGATTATGCGCTTGATGTAGGCCCTTATGGCAAGGACGATACAAGCCGGATGCCTCTGGATTTGATATTGCAGGCTTCTCATGATGACAAGACATGGGTTGACCTGGATACAAGAACAGGCCAAACCCAATGGCTCAATAATGAAAAAAGGGTTTATCACACACCTTATCCTGTCAAATATAAAAGTTATCGTTTGTATTGTTTAAGGGGTAATAATCCGGATGTGTTTAGATTGGCAAAATTTGAATTAAGGTTTGTTCAAGAATAAGAGGTCAATAATGAAAAACATATTTGTTTCAGGCGGAGCTGGTTTTATTGGCAGTCATCTGGTAAGGCGGCTTTTAAAGAATTCTAAAACAAAAAGGGTGACGGTCTACGATAATTTTTCTTCAGGTAAGATGGGGTACTTGCAAGATGTGAAGGATGACAAGAGGCTTGCCATTATCAAAGGTGATATTAAAGAAATTAAAAGATTAACACAAGCCATGAAAGGCTTTGACGTTGTGTTTCATTTAGCCTCGAATCCAGATATATCCAAGGCCATTAAATTTCCTGATGTTGATTT
The DNA here is from genome assembly GCA_015233375.1 of Candidatus Omnitrophota bacterium. Classification (GTDB taxonomy): domain Bacteria; phylum Omnitrophota; class Gorgyraeia; order Zapsychrales; family Fredricksoniimonadaceae; genus JABDGZ01. Next base: position 1,865 of record JADFXW010000011.1, read on the forward strand.
TTGGGAAGGGACCTATTTAACACAAAATATTATCGAAGCCATGCGGATAAATGGCGTCAAACAAATATTTTATACCTCTGGAAGCGGTGTTTATGGTGAATGCGGGCTTAAAAGCTGTCCAGAAGATCATGGGCCTTTATTGCCCATATCCACCTATGCGGCCAGTAAGCTTGCTGGAGAAGCGTTGATATGTTCGTATTGTCATATGTTTGATATGAGGGGTTTTGCTTTTAGGTTCGCCAATGTGGTGGGCCCAAGACAGACCCATGGAGTTGCGTATGATTTTATCAACCGCCTGCGCCAGGATCCATCTGCCTTAAAAATCCTGGGGGACGGGACACAAAGTAAATCTTATATCCATGTGCAGGATGTATTAAACGCCATATTTTTGGTGGCCCAAAAGTCAAAAGAAAAATATGACTGTTTTAATGTGGCGACGGGTGATTATATTACGGTCAAAGAGATAGCGGACATGGTTGTCCAAGAATTAGGTTTAAAGGCCCTGCGTTATGATTTTACTGGAGGGGATCGCGGTTGGAAAGGGGATGTGCCGGTTGTCCGTTTTAATTTAAAGAAAATTAGAAAATTAGGATGGCGGCCTCAGATGCGCTCGATGGCAGCCATGCGAGATGCCATCAAGGCCATGGTTAAAGGGAATTAATGAAAAAAATTTTATTTTTAAATCCTCCATTATATGGGAATGAGAGAGCAGGCGCGTTGGCAGCAGCCGCAGGACGGTCTATTCCTTATGGCCTCATTAGTTTAGCGGCTGTTGTAAGAAAAGAAGGGTACGCGGTATCTTTTTTGGACGCTGCCAATTTTGGCTATGGCACCAAAGAAACCGTAGAGAGGATATTGGCCCAAAATCCTGATTATGTCGGTATTAGTACTGTCACCATGTCCATTGACAGGACTGCAGAGCTTGCTGATCTTTTAAAATTAAGAAATAACAGGATAAAGATAATTGTGGGTGGCCCTCATTTAAGTTCAGTACCCCAAGAGACGATGCAGCTTTTTCCTTCTTTCGATGCCGGGATTATTGGTGAGGGTGAAAAGACCTTGGTTGAACTTCTCAAGGTATGGGACAATGGAGAGCCTCTTGAGTCTGTTCAAGGATTAATTTATAGAGATGAAAAAGCCTTGGTAAGGACCAAGCCCAGGGCCATGATTAAAAATTTAGATGAATTGCCGCTTCCCGCCTGGGACCTTATCCCGAATGCTATTGATCTTTACAGGCCTTCAGCTCCGTCTTATATACGTTTGCCTTCAACCACGCTTGTGACTTCAAGAGGATGTTTTGGTCAGTGTATTTTTTGTAACAGTAAAATGATTCATGGTAATTTAAGATCTTTTAGCGCGGAATATGTGCTTGATATGGTTCGTTATCTTATCAAGAATTACGGGGTCAGGGACATTAGTATTTATGATGACAATTTTGTGGTCAATGAAAGGCGGGTAAGGACGATTTGTGAGACTATTTTGGCAGAGAAATTAGACCTTACCTGGTCTTGTTATTCAAGGGTTGATCAGGGAAATTTAGAATTGTTTCAATTGATGAAAAAAGCAGGGTGTTGGCAGATCAGTTATGGGATTGAGAGCGGTTCTCAACGCATTTTGGACCTGATTAAAAAGAACGTGACGCTTGAACAGGTTGAAAGAACAGTGGTGATGACCAAGAAAGCGGGTTTAAGGACCAGGGGCTTTTTTATCATTGGTCACTTTGGTGAAACCAGGGAATCTATTTTAGAGACCATCAGGTTTATGAAAAGGCTTCCGTTAGATGATTTTCATTTCACCACGTTTACTCCGCTGCCCGGGACCCTGGCTTATGATATTGCAGACAAGTATGGCACTTTTGATAAAACCTGGAGCAAAATGAATTTGCAGAACACTGTTTTTCTTCCTCATGGCCTGAGTGCGGATGATCTTGAGAACTATTCGAAACTCGCTTACAGGACTTTTTATTTTCGTCCTAAAATTATTATGTCCTATCTGTGGGTCCTGATGAGGCATCCTCGAAACATTAAACGGCTCCTCAATGCTTTTCAGGCGCTTGTTTCAAGGATTTTTTCGAAAGACCATAATGTTCAAGAGGTTTCTGAAGTGACAGATATGGTGACACAATGGGATGATGCGCATAAGTATTCGCCTGCGCCCAGGCATCGCCGGCGGATCATGAGAGGCCTTTTAAAAGATTTAAATTTCAAGACCTGGCTTGATATTGGGTGTGCCCAGCCTTATTTTATGAAAGAGGTATCAAACCGTGCTGATGTCCATATGTCAGGATGTGATATCTCAGAACAACAGATAGCTATTAATAAAAAGCTGTTTCCTCAAATGGATTTTTTTGTGGTGGATATTTCTAAACCTCAAGCATTCAATGAACAATACGATTTAGTGACCTGTTCTGAGGTTTTAGAGCATGTGGAAGACTGGCAAGCCGCAGTGGTTAATATTGCTCATTTATCGAAGCAATGGCTTTTGGTCACCGTGCCCTCAGGGAAGGTCCATCATATTGATAAAAGTATAGGTCATTTGCGTCATTTTCAGGGTGATGAACTGTTAAGCGCTTTTGCCAAGCAAGGATTTAGGCCATTGAAGGTGATGAGATGGGGCTTTCCTTTTCATACCATGTATAAGTATGCCGTCAATGGGGCCTTTAGTGACAGTCTTCTTAAATCTTTTGGACAGGAAAAATATGGAATGGGTAAAATATTCATTTCCAACTTTTTGTACGGACTTTTTGGGGTGAATGATTTGTTCAACCATGGCTTGCAGTTTATAGCCTTGATGGAGAAGAAAAATGACTGATCCTCTTAAAGGTTCTCCTGAGGTGCATTTGTTGCTCCCTAAAGGTGACGTTGAAGAACCTGAAATGTCCATTGTGATTCCAGCGTTAAATGAGGCCTTGACTATCAAGCAATTCATTGACTGGTGTTGGGAAGGATTAAGGAAAGCCAATATCAAAGGCGAGATATTGATTGTGGACAGTTCAACGGATAAAACAGATCAGATGGCGCTTTCTGCGGGGGCCAGGGTTTTAAAAACACCCAAGCGGGGTCTTGGAAGGGCGTATATCGATGCTATTGATTATATTCGCAGCCCATTTGTCCTTATGGGTGACTGTGATTGCACTTATGATTTTCGGGAATTAGGCGTTTTTATGAAAGAATTTCGTCAAGGGTATGATTTTATCATGGGCACACGGTTTAAAGGTTATATTGAGCCTAAGGCGATGCCTCCTTTGCACCGTTATTTCGGGACACCGGTGACAACAGCCATTTTGAATATCATGTATGGCACCCGTTTTTCTGATATCCATTGCGGGATGAGAGGGATTACATTATCAGCTCTTCGGAGGATATCTCTTCAATCCCAAGGATGGGAATACGCCTCTGAAATGATTTTAAAAGCCGCAAAGATGAAATTAAAGACAACAGAGGTCCCTGTCAGGTTTTATAAAGATCCTCCTGGACGCCTGAGCCACCATAAAAGGAGCGGCTGGACGTCGCCCTGGCTTGCAGGCTGGGTCAATTTAAGGGTCATGTTTATTTTTTGCCCGGAATTTTTTCTTTTTAAGCCTGGATTGGTGTTGATGGTTTTAGGGCTTATTTTTACGGGCGTATTGACAGGCGGGACATTTTTTATAGGTCACTTAGGTTTTAGTTTACACAGCATGTTATTTGGCATTACGCTGGCCACAACGGGGTTCTCTTCGATGCAATTAGGATTATTGAGCCGTGTTTATCATAATTTTGATCCAGAATTTACAGAAAAAATGGAAAAAATTTTAACTTATAATAGAGGGGTGTTGATAGGAATAGTGATGGTATTTGTCGGTTTTGGGCTGACCTGTCCTTTAATCCATAACTGGTGTAAAAGCGGGTTTAAACTTTTCATGTTTCATAATTACGCCTTGTTTGGGCTTTTGCTGATTATTTTGGGCTTTCAGCTGTTTACTTTTACATTAATGTTTGAAATTATTACCAAGGGCTTGGCCCACGATAAAAGAGGTTAAAACGATGAGCAGGAAATCATACGGGACATCTCATCTTTCATTGATAGACCGATGGGGGACATGGCTTTCTCGCAGGGCCATCAACAGGTCATTGGGGGACAGGTCAGGAATTTCTGTTTTAGAAATTGGTTGTGGTTATCAAGCGCGGAATTTGATCTCTATTAGAGAACACGCGGCAAAGATGGTGGGGTGTGACTTCAATCTTTCGCCGGATCTTAAGGCCGTTCCAAAATTTGAGGCCCTTGAAATGCCTGTTGAGTCCGCCTTACCCGTTTTGAAAGGGCGGCAGTTTGATGTTATTCTATTGATTTCTGTTTTAGAACATCTCATGGACCCGTTGGAAACCCTCATGGCCTGTTATCAGATGCTCAATCATGCAGGCACGCTTTTGGTCAGTGTTCCCACTTGGCGTGGCAAATATTTTTTGGAATTAACATCTTTTCGTTTGAATTTAAGTCAGACAGGGGCTAAAGAGATGGATGACCATAAAATGTATTATGATAAACGGGATTTATGGCCCTTGTTGGTCAAGGCAGGCTTTAAGCCCAGCGGTATTGATATGCGGTATTATAAATTCGGATTAAATCTTTATGCGCAAGTTAGGAAGGTTTGATATCAAAACTGAAATTTTCAGGCCGCCATCAAATTTACCACCTGGCAAAAATATTCAGAGCCGAATCAGGTATTTCCTGCGTTCTCATATTGATTTGGTGGTTTTGTCTGTGTTAAGGAATCTTCGGCCTTGGTTGGTCCATTGTTCAGGAAAGGTCTTGGAGGTAGGAGCGGGTTTGCAGCCTTATCGTCATTTGATACCCGTTTCTTGTGAGTATCAAGCTATTGATCATGCCATTAGCAAAGAATTTGATTATCAAACGCCTGATACTTTATATTATCAAGGAGACATCTTTCCTGTATCCAGCGATTCTGTTGATTTTCTTTTTCATACAGAAGTTTTAGAGCATGTGTTTGATGTGACCAGGTTTTTGAGTGAATGTCACCGCGTACTAAAAAAAGGCGGATCCATGTTTTTTTCAGTCCCTTTCCAGTACCGGTATCATTATATACCTTATGATTATTGGAGAATGACCCCATCAGCTTTGCAGATAGTCTTAGAACAGATTGGTTTTAAAAATATCAGTATTATTCCCAGAGGCACCGATATTACCGTAGTGGCCCATAAAATGTTGATTATTATTTTTAGATGGCTAAAAGGCGGTTTGGTGGCTAAAACGTTTGGTTTGTTGTGTTTGCCTATGGCTATGGTGATATTGTTGGTTGGGCATATATCTTTGTTGATGGGCATAGGGTCCAGGGATGACTGTATTGGGTTTAATGTCATCACCCAAAAATCCCAGGAGGTTTAAGGTGGAGGATTGTTTCAATGATAATAACGCGTAGCCCGTTGAGAATAACCTTAGGTGGTGGTGGCACTGATTTGCCGTCCTATTACCAAAATCATGTTGGTTCTTTGGTCGCTGGAGCCATTGATAAATATGTTTATATCACGGTGCATCATCCTTTTAATAAATTAATTAATTTAAAATATTCTGATGTTGAATCTGTTCAAACAACCAAGGAGATTAAGCACCCGATTTTCAGGGAGGCGCTCAAACTGGTTTATAAGAATGAAGATCCAACTATTGAAATTGCCAGTTTTGCCGATATTCCAGCGGGTACAGGCCTTGGTTCATCCGGAAGTTTTACGATTGCCTTACTTAAGGCTTTGCATATGTATAAAAGGAATTTAATTCATCCTAAAGAATTGGCAGAGCAAGCGTGCCATATTGAAATCAAGAAGTTAAAAGAACCTATTGGAAAACAAGACCAGTATATCGCGGCTTATGGCGGTATCACGTGTTTTGAATTTATGAAAAATGGAAGCGTGAAGGCATACCCTTTAAGGATTGACAAAGAGACTCTTTATGATTTGGAAGACAATCTTCTATTATTTTTTACCGGCTTTTCCCGCAAAGCAGGCTCTATTTTAAAAGAGCAGGACCATAAAAGCAGAACTAGTGAAAAAGAGATGATAGACAATTTACATTTTGTTAAAGAACTTGGGCTTCAAAGCAAGAAATTATTAGAACAAGGCGATTTAACGGGATTTGGTAAACTGATGGATGTCCACTGGCAGCATAAAAAGAAAAGGTCAAAGGCCATGTCTAATCAGCATATCAATGAATGGTATGATTTGGCTTTAAAAAATGGAGCCGTGGGCGGTAAGTTGATTGGCGCTGGTGGTGGCGGTTTTTTAATGTTTTATGCCTCTGATAAAAACAGGTTACGTAATGTGATGATGAAAGCGGGACTGGAGGAGGTCCGGTTCAGGTTTGATTTTGAAGGCACAAAGGTGGTGGTCCATTCATGATGCCTCCTGTTGTGATTTTAGCTGGAGGCCTGGCCACGAGGCTTAGGCCAATGACAGAAACGATCCCCAAGGCCATGCTGTCACTCGCTGAGGAGCCTTTTATTGCCCATCAATTGAGGCTGTTAAAGGCCAATGGGATAACCCATGTGGTGTTGTGCTGCGGTTATTTGGGAGAACAAATAGAAGAATTTGTTGGTGATGGCAAAAAATTTGGTTTATCGGTCAGTTATTCCTACGATGGTGATAAACTGCTTGGAACAGGAGGGGCCATTAAGAAGGCCTTACCGTTTCTGGGGGACGTTTTCTTTGTGATGTATGGGGACTCTTACTTGCCTGTTAATTTTAAAAATGTTTACGATTATTTTATTCATGGGCAAGTGTGCTTGGGGCTTATGACTGTCTTGAACAATAAAAATGCTTGGGATAACAGCAATATCGTATTTGAAGCCAATAGTATTGTGGTGTACGATAAAAAACAACAGATAAAAGGCATGGATTATATTGATTATGGATTGGGCTTATTAAGAAAAGAAGCTTTTAATAGCGTTTATGGCGATGTTTTTGATTTATCAGTGATTTATCAAGATATTATTGCTCAAAAGAAAATGGCTGGATATGAGGTTTTTGAGCGGTTTTATGAAATAGGTTCGCCTGCAGGTCTGGCTGAGACTGAAAATTATATTAAATCGAGGAGGAAATATGGGGCATCATGAGGCCTATATAAAAGAATATTTATCACAAGCCGCCCGGATTGCACAGTTAATAGACATCAAAACTGTTGAGAAGATGGTGGATATTTTAGTTGAGACGAGAACGCAACAAGGACGGCTTTTTATCCTTGGTGTGGGCGGCGGGGCTGGCAATGCGGGGCATGCTGTTAATGATTTCAGGAAAATTGCGGCCATTGAGTCTTATGCCCCGACAGATAACGTTTCTGAGCTGACCGCTCGAGTTAATGATGATGGCTGGGACTCGTCTTTTGCCAATTGGCTTTTGGGTTGCCGTATTAATGCACGGGATTGTGTGATGGTGTTTTCGGTTGGCGGCGGCAACGAAGAAAAGAATATCAGTAATAATCTTGTTCAAGCTTTAAAATGCGCGAAGGAAAAAGGGGCCAAGGTTATAGGTGTTGTTGGTCGCGATGGTGGTTATACCGCAAAGGTGGCTGACGCAGCGGTCATTGTTCCTGCCATGACCCAGGAAACAGTGACGCCCCATACAGAGGCATTTCAGGCGGTGATTTGGCATCTTATTGTTTCACACCCCTCAATAAGGGTCAATGAAATGAAATGGGAGTCGGTCCAATAATGCGAAGAGCGGTTTTTTTTGATAGGGATGGGGTGATTAATGAATTATTTTATAATCCCGAAACTAACGAATTTGAGTCTCCTATGGACGCAAAAGATTTAAAATTAAAAACAGGCGCCTTGGAATCATTAAAGAAAATTCAGGATTTGGATTTCTTGCTTTTTCTTATTTCTAACCAACCTAGTTTTGCTAAAGGAAAAACGAGTTTGGAGAACATTCAGCAAGTCCATGAGAAACTGCATGGGGCCTTGGTTGATTTTGGTATTCATTTTAGTGAGTATTATTATTGTTTTCATCATCCTAAAGGTATTGTTGAGGGGTATAGTTATGATTGCGCCTGCCGCAAGCCAGGCCCGTTTTTTTTGTTTAAGGCAGCAGATCAATATCGATTAGATATGAACAATTCATGGCTGGTTGGGGATCAAGATATAGACATTCTTTGCGGACAGAAAGCAGGCGTTAAAACTATTCTTATTGAAGAAAAACATTCAGCTTCCAAAAGAGGGTCAAGCTGTCCTGATTATGTGGTCAAGGACATACAAGAAGCGGTGAGTTTTATAAACACTAAAATGAATTCGAAAACCTGAAAGGGACCTTATGTCTTCCTCGAATGATTTAAAGATTAAAATTTTTGCTGATGGGGCCAATATTACAGAAATGAAAAAGTTGTACCAACAAGGGCTTGTGAAAGGGTTTACGACGAATCCAACACTGATGAGCAAGGCGGGTATTTCTGATTATGAACAATTTGCTAAAGAGGTCCTTGCAGAAATCAAGGATTTGCCTATCTCTTTTGAGGTTTTTTCTGATGATTTTTCTTCCATGGAAAGTGAGGCAAGGAAAATTGCCCAATGGGGGCGTAATATTAATATTAAGATACCAGTGACTAATACCAAAGGAGAATCGTCTTGTCCTTTGATTAATAAACTTTCATCAGAGGGGCTTTCGTTAAATGTCACAGCGGTCATGACCATTGATCAGGTCAAGTCTGTCAATGACGTTTTGAATCCCAAGGTAAAAAGCATTATATCAGTGTTTGCAGGCAGGATTGCTGATACTGGTCTTGATCCCGTGCCTTATATGAAGCAGGCGGCGTTGTTGATGAAGAAAAATCCCAATGCGGAGTTGTTATGGGCCAGTTCCAGGGAATTGCTGAATATCTTTCAAGCCCAGGAATGCGGCTGCCATATCATCACCGTGACTGGGGAGATCTTGAAAAAAACAGCCATGATAGGCAAGGATTTAACAGGCCTTTCTTTAGACACTGTCAAAATGTTTCGTGAGGATGCCTTGAAAGCAGGATATAAAATTTAATATTCCTATGCAAATTTTATTTAAAAACAAGAAATTACAATCCCCTAAGCTTAGTTTTGTTTTGTTGGATTGGTCATGTCGTCAAAGTTTTCATATGCTTGATTATTTGAATGACCAGACGGTCGCTCGTGATTGTTTTGAAATTATTTGGATAGAATATTATGACAGGTGTGCCGAAGAGATTGATCAAAAAATAAAGGGCCCTCTCCATAAGGGCAAGGCCCCGTTGGTTGATCAATGGATCGTTATGGATGTGCTTAAGGATGTTTATTACCATAAACACCTGATGTATAATGTGGGTATTGTGGCTTCACGTGGAGATATTGTTTGTTTTTGCGATTCTGACGCTATTGTTAAACCCACCTTTGTTGAGAGTATCCTTAAATCTTTTGAAAAAGACAAAAATATTGTCCTTCATTTAGATCAAGTCCGTAATAAGGACAAGAAATTTTATCCCTTTAATTATCCATCCATTGAAGAAATTATTGGTGAGGGTTGTGTTAATTTTAAAAAAGGGAAAACCACGGGACTATGGGAAAAAAACGACCTGATTCATTCACGTAATTATGGGGCTTGCATGTGCGCCTTGAGGCAGGATTTGATTGCTGTTGGAGGTGCTGATGAACATATAAGTTATTTGGGGCATATTTGCGGGCCTTATGAATTGACCTTTCGATTGGTCAATTATGGAAAAAAAGAAGTTTGGAATGAAAAGGAATTCTTGTACCATGTTTGGCATCCTGGATCAGATGGCCAGCAAAATTATCTCGGGCCTCATGACGGCAAAAATGTTTCAGTCACGGCCCTTGAGGTTATCAAAACCAAACGGGTTTATCCTTTGTTAGAAAACAAGGCCATTGAGCAATGCCGGTTAAATAAGGACCATTTGCCGCAGGGATCTTTTTTTCCATTATTGATTCAGGATGATTTATTAAAACAATGGCATGTCAGTGAAGATAAGTTTTATGTTTCTGCGGGCAGGGTGGCTTTTTATAATAAAGAGTATGGAGAGGCTTTGGAATTTTGGAAGAAGGTCAAAGACCTTTCAATTGAGGATTCTGTTTTTTTGGGCGAATTCGGATGGGCTTATTATTCGACCCATTGCTATGCTCAAGCCATTGCGGTATGCTTGAAGGCGTTGAGCGTGAATCATAATGATCAGTTGGCTTTATTGGGTTTAGGTTGGAGTTATATTCAGAAAAAGGATTTTCAACAGGCCAGGAATTATTTGCAAAAGGCTGTTGATATAAAATTGTCAACTAATCCTGAAGTTTATGCCAAAGCTTTATCCGGGCTTGCCTTGGCACGGGTTTCGTTAGCTCCTGTTGTCAAGGGCAGGGCCCATATGAAGGATTGGTTTGATCATATCTATTTAACGATCCGATTTTATGGGGCTAAGGTTATTCAAAGGATTAAAAGAGGTGATTTTTCAATCCCCCCGAGCTTAAGAAGCAAAATCAGACCTGTTGTTTATAAATTATTAAATAAAAAAGAAGAAAATATTAATCTCTTGAAGGGAGAATTTGAGTATAGAAAATATGGTTATCCTTGCAAGGTCCCTGGCTTCTCTGTTAGCCAGGAGCTTGATTTTTTACTTCTTGAATTGCCTCCGCGTTATTTACCAATGATGCCCAATGGCATTGCCTATGTTCATAATATCCTTTTGAATTGCCAAATTAAATTTCAGACGATAGACATGAATATTATTGCGTATCACCATTTTCATGAAACACGTCTTAGAAAGAGGCTTAATCCTTTTATTATCGACTCTGGTTTTGTGATGAAAGAAGACCCTTGGGACAATGCTAACATGTCAGAATGGGAGAAGCCGGAAGTTGTCGATTATTTTATGAAGGGTCTTGAGGGCTTGATAGAAGAGGTTGTTTTAAAAAAGCCGAAAGCTGTGGGGATATCCTTGAGTGGCAATAACCGTTGTCTGGCCAAAGCGTTTGTCAAAGAGTTGCGTAAACGTGTGCCTGATATCATCATTGTTGTAGGGGGATACGATTGTGTTTATTATGGCTTAGGTCAATATTTATTTCCTGATTTCGATTATATGATAATTGGCGAAGCAGAATTGACCCTGCCAGCTTTAGCCAAGGCACTGGCCAAGGGCCAGGTCCCCAAAGATTTGATTGGTATTGTCTCCCGTTATGATTCCCCAGGACGTGTATGGGTAACTCCTCCTTTATTGCAGGATCTTGACCAAATCGATTACCCGCGTTATCAATGGGCCCAACATGACTGGTATCAAGACTATGAAAGAAAACATCTGATCCCTATTACTTCTAGCCGTGGTTGTCATTGGTCAAGATGCCGTTTTTGCGGGGAGTGTTTTCCTTTTAGAAGAAGGGATCCTCTTAAGGTGGCTGAGGAAATTGAATTTCATACAAAAAAAGGTTTTCACACGTTTCACTTTAATGAAAGTGATGTCAACGGGGATCCGCAAGCTCTTTATGACATATGTTCCCAGTTAATCAAGCGAAAGCTTCATGTGAGATTAACAGGGCAGTTGAGGGTTGATAGAAGGAATACGGCGGATTATTTTAAACATTTAGCCAGGGCAGGTTTTACTCATTTGCGTTTTGGTGTAGATGCATGGACCGATAATCTTATCAAATTGCAAAATAAAGGGTATAACATGAATATAGTATTTCAGAATTTACGGGATTGTCATGCGGCGGGTATAACAACAACGGTGAATGTGGTGATTGGTGTTCCTGGTGAGACCCAAGAGGATGTGGATGAGGCTATTAATAATATGATTGCTTGCGGGAAGTATATTTCAGTGATTGAAAGTTTTAACACGCTTTTGTTGATATGCGGCAGTGAATATCATCGTAATCCTGAAAAATATAAAATTCATTTCAGAAAAGATAAGCAAGAGATTTATAAGACCTATGTGCATTATGTGCCCACTGAGTTATGGTATAGTGAGGACCCTTATATTGACCAAGAGGTGCGCATGCGCCGTATGGAGAGGATTATTTCTAAACTCCATGCCAATGGCGTTAATATAGGGAATTTTGCAACCAAGGTTGTTGATGATTTAAGGTTAGAGAGAAGTAAGGCGCTGACGAAGAATGAATCTAAAATTTGAACATAAAGCAGCTGCCTTGCCTCAAGTGACCTTTGTCCTGCTAGACTGGTCCTGCCGTCAAAGTTTTCATATGCTGGACTATCTTAATGACCAGACCATTCCCCGTCAGAATTACGAGATTATTTGGATAGAGTATTATCAACGACGCGCCTGGCAGATTGACCATAAATTAAAGGAATACAAAGAAAAGGGCAGGTTGCCGGTGGTTGATAAATGGCTTGTCTTGGATTGCCCGCAGGATGTTTATTACCATAAACACCTGATGTATAATGTTGGGATTGCGGTAAGCCGCGCTTGTATCATTTGTTTTTGTGATTCTGATGCGGTGGTGAAACACAGTTTTGTTCAGCGCATTATTCAATCCTTTGCTGTTAATCCTAATATCGTCTTGCATATGGATCAAATCCGGAATAAAAGTAAAAAATTTTATCCTTTTAATTATCCTTCGATTGAAGAAATTGTTGCTGATGGCTGCATTAATTTTAAAGAGGGCAAGACCACGGGGCTTTGGGACACCCAAGACATCCTTCATACGCGTAATTATGGCGCTTGCATGGCGGCAAGAAGAGAGGATTTGATTAATATTGGCGGCGCGGATGAGCATATAGATTATTTGGGGCATATTTGCGGGCCCTATGAAATGACCTTTAGGCTTATGAATGCCGGGAAAAAGGAGATTTGGCTTGATGATGAGTTTTTGTATCACACCTGGCATCCAGGCACCGACGGACAAAGTAATTATTTAGGGCCGCATGATGGCCTTAATATGTCCACCACTGCTTTAAAAGTAAGAGAGACAGGCCGTATATTGCCGCTGGTTGAGAACCCTGCTATCAAGCTGCTGAGGGTTGATAAGAAAGAGTTGCCATCAAATGAATTATTATCCGAAGCGATGTTAGGCTTAAAAAAAAATAGGTGGAAAATTGGTCCCAAGGATAAGGTTTATGGGCAATGCATGAGCTTTGTGAGGAAAATCATCAATAAGCTGCGTAAAACAATCACGCCTGTGGTGTTTTTTCTTTTAGACCTATTGATTGAATTCGAGCTTGGGCTTTATATAATTTGGGTGACTTTCAAACAAATATTTTATAAAGGTACAGGTGGCGGCCAGAACAAGACGATGCAAAGGCCTTTTTTGTTTAAATTGGGGATGGTTTTTGTTTTTATTTGGCGGGTTTGGAAAAATAATCGTTATGCTTTAGATGTCTGTCGAGAGGTGATGGCGGACTTTAAAAAGAAGGGTATTGGCTGCGTGGCGTTTTGGGGTCAAAATGATTTGACGAAGGTTTTGTGTCTTTTGGCAAGAAAAGACAGGATAAAGGTCGGTAATATTTTTGATTCTCAAAAAACCACTGAACAAGATTTTTATGGGTATAATGGTACCATTGTCGTTGCGTCATTCCAGCAGGTAAGGGCGCATTGGTTTAAACTTATAAAATTAGGAGTGCCAAAGGATAGTATAATCATTTTGACGTAAGTAAAACGATGTCATCCCCGCGAAAGCGGGGATCCAGATGAAACACAACTATGTATTGTCCTGGATTCCCGCTTGCGCGGGAATGACAATAAGTAAAATAGCGGGAATGACAATGGGTAAAACAATTAGAAAATAATTGGTTAAAAAATGAAAAAAATTCTAGTGATTTTTGGGACCAGACCAGAAGCTATCAAATTAGCGCCGGTTATTTCAGCGCTAAAAAAATCCCAAGGGCTTTTTAAGACTGTTGTTTGCGTCACAGGTCAGCATAGGCAGATGCTCGACCAGGTCCTGAGGCTTTTTCATATAAAGCCGCAGTATGACTTGGACATCATGTCTAAAGATCAGACCCTCATTGATGTCACAACCAGGACCTTGCTGGGGCTTAAAGAGGTTTTAACAAAACAGAAGCCTCATTTGATGCTGGTGCAAGGAGACACGACAGCCGCCTTTGCAGCAAGTCTGGCCGCTTTTTATTATAAAATCCCGTTAGGTCACATCGAGGCAGGTTTAAGGACCTATAATAAATATCAGCCTTTTCCAGAAGAAAAGAACCGTCATATGATTGGTGTGTTGGCAGACTATCATTTTGCTCCAACCCCATGGGCCCGTCAAAATCTTTTACAGGAAGGTGTTTCACGGGACAGGGTTTGGGTAACAGGAAATACAGGGATAGATGCGCTGCTTGATATTAATAATCAATTAAGAACCTCATCAAAACAGAGGCATTGGTCTTCATTTTTTAAGGACCAATGGGGGCTTGATTTATCAAAAGGCCGGAAACTTGTTTTGGTGACAGGTCATCGCCGTGAAAATTTTGGGGAGGGTTTTGAGCATATTTGTTATGCGCTAAAATCTCTTGCCCAGAATAATAAGGATGTGGATATTGTGTATCCTGTCCATTTGAATCCAAATGTCCGTAAACCTGTTTTCGATATTCTTGGCCAGTTAAAAAACAACAATTTGCATCTTATTGACCCTTTAGAGTATGAGCCTTTTGTATTTTTGATGAACGCTTCGTATGTGATTTTGACTGATTCTGGAGGGATTCAAGAAGAGGCCCCGTCTTTAGGCAAGCCTGTGCTTGTGATGCGCCAAACCACTGAGAGGCCAGAAGGGGTTGATAAGGGTCTTGTGAAATTAGTAGGGACTAATAAGAACAAGATTGTGACAGAGCTAGAGCGTCTTTTAAAGGACCGCAGGGCGTATCAACAAATGTCTAAAAAAGCCAACCCTTATGGTGATGGCAAAGCATCTGAAAAGATAATCAAGATTTTAAAAAAAGTTCTCAAATAACATGATATGGATAAAATATTTTCTTTAATATTACCGACCCGTCAGAGGCCAAGGCTCGTCAAGAATCTTGTCAAAAGCATTGTGGAGACAACCGCTCAAGTAGATGGCTTGGAGCTTGTGTTATGCCTGGATGAGGACGATGATATCACTGAGGGTATTTGCGCTTGTTTTTTGTCGACTCATATCGTGAGGTCCAAGAATGACACCATGGGAAATATTACGCGTAAATCCTTTGAAAAATGCAGCGGCAGGTTTATGATGCTGGTCAATGATGACATGATTTTTCGTAGCAAGCAATGGGATATCAAGGTTCTTGAGGCCTTTTCAAGGTTTCCTGATGGGGTGGCGATGGCCTGGGGCAATGATCTTTATTATGGAAAAATGATGAGCTGTTTTCCGATACTTCCAAGAAAGGCTTGTGAATTGATGGATAATATTTGTCCTGCTCAATACAGGCGTCATTGCATAGACCCTCATATTTATGATATTTTTGAGCGTTTAGATCGTCTTGGGCACCAAAGAAGCGTCTATCTTCCTCAAGTGGTTTTTGAGCACATGAATTATAATTTAGGTATTTTGCTCAATGGTCGTGGGAGTCTTAAGGATAATGACCATGATGACCAAGAGGTCTATCTGTCTTTAGCTGATTATCGTCAAAATATTGCCCAAAAAATGGCAGATTATATTAATGCCTGTGCTGTCCATGCTAAAAAATAAAGAACAACTCATCGTTATAGCAGACAATCTTATCGAGTTTGCCCTTTTAGGGGCTATCTTTTTCTTGCCTATTGCTAATGCGGCCATCGAAGTATTTGTTTATTTGGCTTTTGCTTTTTTTATTTTTAAAAAGGCATTACGCTGGGATTTTGCTTTTCTAAAAGATATTTCATTTTTATTCTTGGGGGTTTTTCTGCTTTTTTGTGCACTTTCCTTATTTAATGGGGGGCCGTTGTTTTCTAAATGCCTTAAGGCTTTTTTTGCCAAATGGTGGAAAGGTTTTTTTCTGGTCATGGTTGCTGCTGATTGTTTTCAAGATAAAAAAAGAATTAAGGATGCTCTTGTTGTGTTCTTATGGTCTGCAGGCCTTGTGGTTGTGGATGTGCTGGCACAGCGGTTTTTAGGTTTTGAGTTTCTACGAGGCAAGCATTTGTTAAGGTTATCCACTCATGCGATTGCAGTCTGTGGTCCGTTTACCCATTATAATGGTTTAGGTTCTTATTTGATTGTGGGGATACCATTGATAGCGTCGTTTGCCTTAAAAAAAGATAAGGGTTGGGTGCACAGGGGGTTGTTTGTTTTATTTGGTTTATTGATGATTTTATGTTTGGTATTGAGCCTTTCCAGAGGGGCTTGGGTGGGATTTATGGCTGAACTTGTCTTGATTTTATGTTTAACAGGCCGTGTGCGGACCTTGGCGGTATTTTCTTCCTGTTTTATCCTTTTGATGTCGATCATCCCGGTTTTAAGGCAGAGGTTTTTATTTATGTTCCAGTCAGGTGGCGACTCAGAACGATTCGCGATATGGAAAGGGGCTTGGTGTATGATAAAAGAGCATCCATTCCTGGGTAAAGGGGTGGGGACTTTTATGTCTTATTTTGCTCAATACACAACAGGTTTAGGGGTCGCCTATGCTCATAATTGTTATTTGCAAATTTGGGCGGAGTGTGGTATTTTCGCGTTATCAGGTTTTTTATTATTTGCAGGTTCAATGCTGTATCGTGGTGTTAAGTGTTTTAAACGCGCTCAAGATTATCAGCTTTTAGGTCTTATGTCTGCGCTTTTAGGTTTTTGTGTGCACAGCTTTTTTGACACGCAACTTTATTCTTTGCAGTTAGTGACGATGTTTTGGATTATATCAGGTATGATTTTAGGTTATTTTTCCTCCCCCTTGACGGGGGAGGTAAGGAAGGGGTGAGCGGTTTTATCATGGATATTCACACAGCCTGGGAAAAGGCTTTAAAAGAAACAGATATTATCCGTTCAAGGATAACAGGGCTTCAGACGTTTAGTGAAACCCATGTGCCGTATATCCTGTTATCTCCTTCAGAGGTCAATCAAGGGGACACGGTTGTTCGAAAGGGCGAGGTATTAGTCCACAGGCCCTCCTTGATTTTACCGCCTAATATTCCTCAGTTTGAGGGCTTTGAGTTTGAGGATGAGAACGCCTTCCAAGAGGATGCGATGATTAATTTCCTGATGGTGCGCGGCATTACGCTTCCTTCCATGAAATATGATAATAAAGTTTTCTCATTAGATGTTTTTGAAGGTAAAATACAAGAAGCCATAGGTTTTTGGGGTAATCGTCTTCAAAGGGAAGAGAATACCGCCGCAGGTCTTATCAGTGGCCCTGATGATGTTTGGCAGTTTTCTTTGTTGATTTTTATTTGTGCCCAAATCGCCAAAAATTCAGCGGTTGATATCCGCCGTCTTTTGGATGAATATCATAAGAAAAGTGAATAAATATGCTAACCGAAACCCAATATCTTGATTTGGAATTTTTAACCTTGGAGAGATTAACAGGCAAGCTTTCTTTGATGCTCAATAATACAGAGCGTGAGGAGTTTGTGAGGATTGCTCTTGATGAGGCTTTGGCTCATGAGGGGCATGTTTTTACAGAATTTGTAAATACCCAGGAAGCTAAAAATAGTTTTGTTAAAAAAGTATTGTCCTACGGGCTTATCGAGGAATTTCTTTATGATGCGGATGTTGAGGATATTATTATCAATGCGCTTAAACCTGTTTTTATCCATCATGCCGAAAAAGGTTTTATCCGCACGGACAAATGTTTTCATGGGATTCAGTCCCTTAACAATTTTATCAAGAAGATCCTGGTGTTTGCAGGCCGCAAAAGTTATCACAAGATAGCCAATCTTGAGCTGGCCAATTTATCAGGTCGTGTGAATATTGTTGATTCTCCTTTAGGTGTGCAGCTGACCATTACCAAGGCCAAGACCTATCCTTTAAGTATCATTGATTTGCTCCGTCGTCGTGCCATGAGTTATGAGGCGGCGGGCCAATTATGGCTTTATATGGAAGGGCTTTCGATAAGGCCTGCTAATATCATTATTTCAGGGGGCCCTGGGACAGGCAAGACGACCCTTTTGAATGCGCTGTTGAGTTTTGTTCCTGAAAAAGACCGGCTGGTGGTGATTGAAGATACGATGGAATTAAACACCTTTATGGAAGAAGGGTGTTCCCGTCTTGAAACAGATGATGAGCTGACCCTGTCAGATCTGGTCAAAAATTCTCTTCGCATGAGGCCTGAGCGTATTATTGTAGGCGAGGTGCGTGGTTCTGAGGCGCGCGACATGATAACAGCGGTCAATATTGGAAAATACTGCATGGGCACGATACACGCGTTAAGTTCAAGGGAAACCATCATGCGTCTTCATAACGAGCCGATGAATGTCCCGGAGTCTTTGATTAATCTGATAGATGTTTTTATTATCTTGAAGCGTTATCATGTCAAGGGGAGCTTGTACCGGGTCGTGGACGAGATTTCAGAGACAAGCGGACAGGAGTCGAGCAAGGTCCTTTTATCGCAGATTTTTAAATATAACTATGAGCAAAATTATGTGACAGCGGTCTCGCCCAGCACGATATACCGTGACCGTCTGGCAGAAGAGTCAGGCTTAAAACCCCGCGAAATTATTAATGAGACCTGGATGCGTGCGGCTGTCTTAAAGACCCTGGATGACAAGAATGTGCACAGCATTAAAGAGGTTTCCACCTTTTGCCGTTATTATGCCCTAAAGCCTGCGGATGCCATGGCCAAGATAGGTCTGGATCGTCAACAAATGCTCAAAGCGTAATATCCCCCTCTTTATTTAAAGAGGGGTTAGGGGAGTTAAAATATTTTTAACAGGCTTGACCATTGACAAAAATAATATTAGTATAAAGTACTTCTCAAATAATTATTGATTCGATTGTCATCCTCGAATGTTTTAATCGGGGAGGACAGAACAAGCAAATTCTAAATCTTAAGGAGCTGGTATGAAAAAAACATTACTTGGTTTAACCTTACTTGGTGGTGTTTTATTAATGAGCAATATTCTTTTTGCTCAAGAGGCTCCTCAAGTCGACAATTCAACCGCGGCAGCCGCCACTGATAATAATGGGGCTGCGGACAAGCAGGCAGCGCCAGCAGAGGCACAGGCTAATGCTGATGAGGCAGCGGTAAATTCATCAGATACTCAAGCAGCTAATCCAGCAGATCAAGGAAATACAGAGGCGGCTTTGGCAGATGCTCAAGCAGCTAATCCAGCAGATCAGGGGAATACAGAAGTAGCGCCAGCGGATGCCCAAGCGGCCAATCCAGCAGATCAGGGTAATGCAGAAGCAGCGCCAGCGGATGCTCAAGCAGCTAATCCAGCAGATCAGGGGAATGCAGAAGCGGCGCCAGCAGATGCTCAAGCAGCTAATCCAGCAGATCAGGGGAATACAGAAGCAGCACCGGCAGATGCACAGGCGAATACTGATGCAGCAGTGGCGCCAGCAGATCAAGCTAATGCAGATACGGCAGCTGCAAATCCAGCAGATGCACAAGGGAATGCTGATGCAGCGACTCAAGCCAATCCTGACACTTCAGCCCAACTTAATGCTGATACGACAGCTCAGGCGAATTCAGATACATCTGGCCAGGCAAGCGCAGACACAGCTCAGGCTAACACAGATGCTTCACAGGCTAATGCCGCTGATGTGACTCCGCCTTCTGCTAACGCGGGTGAATAATTTCCGGTTTTTACTCTATTATCACAGGTGTCCGGTTAAAATTTCATAATCGTCGACAAATTTGTATTAAGAGATTCCATGTCCCATTGTTGTAGGGGCCGACCTTGTGTCGGCCCTTTTCAACGGGCGGACATAAAGTCCGCCCCTACAAAGAAATTTTTTACCGGACAGGTGTGCTCTATTATATACAGGGAATGTGTATTATTTGTCTTAATTTCCGCCTCTTTGCGAAGCGAATAAAAAGGGGGTTAAGGGGAAGTTCTGATAACATTTAAAAATGTAGACATTATGTCTAACATATGTTAGACTTTTCTAAAAGGAGCAAGTTTATGGTATCTGTTAATGTTCGCGAATTGACGCATCACTTTTCGGGTTATTTAAAAAGGATTGAACAGGGGGATCATGTGATTGTCATGGTCCGTAACAAGCCTGTGGCTGAAATTATTCCAAGGAATGAAAATGTTCAAATTCCTGCCTGGAAAATAGTTTCTCCCAAGGTAATCTTAAAGAATAAAGCTTCTGTTTCAAAGCTTGTTGTTAAGTACAGGGATGAGGAGCGAGAATGAAGCTTTTTTTGGACACCTCTGCTCTTGTTAAGAAATATGTTATTGAGGAATATGGGGCTCAACGCTTATCAGAGTTATTAAAAGAAGCCAGCGTTGTCATTGTATCCCCGGTGACTTGGATTGAAATTCACCATGTGTTTTATAGGATAAAAAAAGAAGGTCTTTTAGATACGCCAGGACTGAAAAAGGTCCTTAAAGATGTTGCTGTTGATTATGTATCTTTTCATGTGGCTGCATTTAACAATGCTTTGGAAGAAAAGGCTGTTAAAATTTTGGAAGAATTTCCGCTGCGCTCTCTAGATGCTATCCAATTGGCGGCGGCTATGACAACGGGTTCAGGTTTGTTTTGTACCGCAGATGTAAAACTTTACGAAATTTCTAAAAAGCATTTAAAAAGAACTGAGTTGATTGCCAATGAAGACGAGCCATAGTTTTTATTATGGAGCTAAATCAATAAATAGACCATATTTTATCATTATTAATCCCATGATATAGCAATTCTAACAGAATAATATGGATTAATATGCCCACAAAAATAATCATTCTCATGTAACCTGCCCCACAAATCTTAAATTAATTTTTTATTTTCTCCTATCATACTATTTCGCAACCACTTATATTATTAAAAACCGCTAATTCTTAAAAATTTCCTTGACAAAATTGGCATTGCTAAAATAAATGTGCTATGCTTCCGTTAGGTGTGGGAGAATATCTTTTTATGGATGTATGATAATAGAAGTACTCTTAAAACTAAAAGGAGAAAAAATATGAAAACATTAACACTTAGAAAGTCTCCGTTGTTTCGCGTTATCGCGTTTACGGTGTTGACTGCCTTTATTGGTATGGTCCCAGCCACGCCAAGTTACGCGCAGGTGACAATGGTGATGCCAGCTGCTGGCACCATGGTCCATGTGACCAAGCCTTATGATCCGCCACAAATGGTAGGGGTTAAGGTGGATCTCAAGGATCCATTTAATTTTAATTTTATTATGGACCCGGGTGCTAAGCCCATGGCTGGGGATGTAGAGAAAAATGAGTTTAATAAGCTCATTAAGTATTTTCTTGTTTCTTTAGCCATGCCTAATAAGGACATGTGGGTCAACCTTTCTCCTTATGAATCAAACAGGATGATTCCTGAGGTTTTTGGACAAACGGAGATGGGGCGTGATCTTTTAGCCCAGGACTATATGTTAAAGCAGTTTACTGCTTCCTTAATGTATCCAGAACAAGGCTTAGGCAAAACATTTTGGAAAAAGGTTTATGACCAGGCCCAGGCCAAGTTTGGGACAACGGATATTAAGGTCAATACCTTTAATAAGGTGTGGATTTTGGCTGATCACGCGGATATTTATCAAAAAGGGACAACCGGCATATTAGTAGATAGCCATTTAAAGATAATGCTTGAGCAGGATTATATGGCTCTTGAAAAGAATAAAGAGATGTTTGGCAATGTGGCCAAGGCTGATACAGGCATCGATGCAAGGGCCAAGATGGCGTCAGAAATTGTGCGTCAGATTATTATTCCAGCTATTGAAAAAGAAGTGAATACAGGCAAAAATTTCGCGGCTGTGCGTCAAGTGTACAATGCCCAAATTTTAGCCACATGGTATAAAAATGTGCTTAAAAACAGCCTTTTAGGCCAGGTCTTTGCGGACAAGGCCAAGGTTGCAGGCCAGAAACATAATGATCCAAAGGTGATGAATCAGATTTACAATCAATATTTAAAGGCATACAAGAAAGGCGTGTTTAACTATATAAAGGAAGACATGACCCCTGAAGGGCAGGTTATTCCAAGGAAGTATTTCTCGGGTGGGTGTCAGGCGATGAGCGCTGAGGTAGCAGCAGAAGGGACTGTTGTGGCAGAGGCTGCGCCTCCTGGGCGGATAGCTGCGATTAAAGCTAAGGTACAAGCTAGGTGGAATAGTGGCAAAATGGGGAAATTGCAGGTGCTTAGCGTTGCTTTTTTAGTGGGTGTTGGAGCTTTTTTTGCGGCGCCTACAGCTGTTTCAGTTGGGGGTACTATAGCAGCTGGTATAGTGGGAGCGGGGGATGCTCTTGGATTAGGGCACCTTTCTCCCATGGTCATAAAAAATCTAAATGGGATTGTTGGTTATGTGCAGCATGGCGCAACACAAGTTACAGGAAATGCGGTCTATTACACGCAAGAACTGTTAAACAATCTTCATGGGGCGGCTAAAGATCATGCGAATGAAGCAATCGCATATTTTAAATATGGAATCTTAGCATTTAAAGACGGAACAGATCCTCATTTTCTTCAGAATCATCCTTGGCTTCAGGGGATAACGACTCATAAGACTTGGTTAATAAATGCTTTGCATCAAGGACAGGCTCAGTCATCAATTATTTCAGATCAAGTTGCAAATTTGACAGCTAATGGAATCGCAGCTCTTGAGGCTGCTATCACTGTATTGGGTGGAGCTCTTTTGCTTAAAACTGTTTCATTTTTTTCTAAAGATAAAAATGAAAGAGCTGCCCAGGAAAACAGGGTTGCTCAAGCTCTAACTGAAGTAGAAGCACAAGCAAGCGCTAGAATAAAGCAAACTATTGATGATAGGTTAAGCGCAAGGGAAACGGTGCTTCAAGAAGCTGAAACAGCATTGCGTGGTTGGCGGAGTAATGCCGCTAATCAAGAAAATAATACAGCATTAGATAGTCAATTGGTTGCATTATTAGGTGACGGATATTATGGTCAGAGCCACATCCGTCTTGCTC
>JADFXW010000120.1 GCA_015233375.1 Candidatus Omnitrophota bacterium
AATATCAAATTCGATAGAAGTCAACCTAACTTCATGACCTTTGAAAGTAATCTTATGCTTTAATAAATCTATACAAAAATCTCCAAAATGACGGAGATCATCTACAGGGGCAGATGACACTTGTAAATCTGCCATCCTTCTTATAATGGATTTAACACGGGCCGCAAAAACCTTGGGGCTAAACGGTTTTGGTATATAATCATCCGCACCCATTTGAAGACCAACAACCACATCAGATTCTTCACTCTTGGCGGTCAACATCACGATAGGTATCTGTTTGGTGGCTGGATCACCTTTTAAAATCCGACAAATTTCAATCCCATCCACTTCAGGAAGCATCAAATCCAAGACTATCAAATCAGGCTTTCGTTGCCTGACAAAATCAACCACATGGCCCCCATCATACAAACAGAATACCTCGTAACCTTCTCGTTGAAGATGATAAACAATAAGCTGGCTGATGTCCCTGTCATCTTCAACAACTAGTATCTTCTTTTTAGCCATGTATGAAATATTATATAATATTTGTTAAATTCTGATGAAGGTTTTATAAAAATCTAATTAAGTCTTCTTTAAACCCGGATTTTGCAATAAACATGGATGAAGAATCGTAAGATATTGGGTTATAAAGCTTTGAAAAAACGCAGGCATATCCACAGTGATATGTCGAGTATTTTTCAAAACTTTATAACCCAATAGATTATGATTATTCGCCATGTTTATTGCAAATTCCGGGTTAAAAGCTTCTTTAACTTTGGCCAGTGTTCCTGGGCTGTGATATACCCTGGGCAACAATCACTCTTGCATAAACAGCGATGTTCTTCATAATTTTCTACATCATACCCATAATTGTAAAAAAGCTCTTCGCCTTTTTCAATATCACGCAAAGCAATAACCCATATATGGCCGCGTATTATTTCAACCTCGCAATTAGGCGTGCATGAATGATTAATATATTTAGCAGTATTGTACTCTACATGACCATCAATATCATATTTTTTATTTAGTTCAAAAAGATAAACGGATCCGGATTCTTTATGTTTCTTGGCATATTCAACCAAAAGAGGCCCTCGCCTGTCAGCCTCAGCCTTGGTTATCTTCTCTCCCACATACTCAATTATCCGAGTGCCTTTAAGGATTAACTTCTTTGCAAATATCCCATACCCATGGATAGAAGAACGCTTTTTTAAAATATAAGAATTAATAGACATAAGATTAAAAAAAACTCCCCCTTACCCCCTCTTTAACAAAAGAGAGGGTAAAAGAACTTCCTATAGTATTAAATTACAAGATTTGTAAACGAACACTATTAAAAAAAGCCTTGTCCTTAGGATGAGTCAATAGTTTTTCTACCTCATCAGGATAAACCCACCTGGCCTGCGGATGACGAGGATCAGTAGGATTTAATTTTTCATTCTTTGCCTTAAATAAAAAGAACAAGAGTATCTTCCATTCTTTTTTATCATCACCTTCATTTTTCCCTAGCTTATAACGACCATAAGATCCCATCACACGCACGTATTCAAGATTTGAAATACCCGCTTCTTCAGCAATTTCTCTTCTTGCCGCTGTTAACGGTTCTTCGCCAATCTCCACATGACCTTTAGGCAATGACCAGGAATTTCCATTTTGGTTGACCACCAAAATCATTCCTTGGGTGTTGACAACAACACCTCCCGCAGAAACAGTCACCTTATTTCCGGATGGTATCATAAATTATCTTCCTGTTATTCAAAGAGTAAATACATCCACAATATTTTTGCCTATAAAATTCTTCGCGTTGAGCGATTTCTTCCATACGTTGAGAACCGCCATTTTTACGCCAATTATAGGCCCAATAAATCATACCGGGATACTTAAGGGCCGCCTTAATCCCCGCTTTATTCACCTGATCTAAATCCTTCCAGCGAGATATCCCCAGAGATGAGGCAATCACATCAAAACCATTTTCTTGGGCAAATTTGGCGGTGGCCTCAAGGCGCATATCAAAACACACCAAACATCTCTCCTGTTTCTCAGGCAAGGCCTCTAACCCCTTGACCCGCAACAACCATTCATCAGCATCATAATCTCCATCCACAAAAGGAACGTGCAACTTCTCGGCAAACCGAATGTTTTCGTTTTTACGTAATGCATATTCCTGTTGTGGATAAATATTAGGATTATAAAAAAAGACTGTAAAATTAATCTTAGATTCGACCAGCGCCTCCATGATTTCACAAGAACATGGAGCACAACAGGAGTGTAACAATAATCTATTTCTATCCTCTGGAAGTTTTAACCCGGAATTTGCAATAGACATGGATGAAGAACCGTAAGATATTGGAGATAGAAAGTTTTGAAAAAACGCAGGCATACCCACTGTGGTATGTCGAGCATTTTTCAAAGCTTTATATCCCAATAGATTACGGTTCTTCGCCATGGCTATTGCAAATTCCGGGTTTAATTTTTGTCTCATTAAATTTCTCAAATAAAAAGGCCTGGTTTAAAAAACTAAACCAGGCCTTTTTACTAAGGTATATTGTTAAGAAGCAGCTTTAACAACATTCACGGCTTGCTCACCCTTCGGGCCTTGTTGAATGTCGAATTCTACTTCCTGACCTTCTTCAAGGGTTCTATATCCCTCTGATTTGATTGCAGTGTGATGGACAAATACATCTTTGCCATTTTCTGGTGTGATAAAACCATACCCCTTTTGATTGTTAAACCACTTTACTTTTCCTTTTGCCATTACCTTGTTCCTCCTTGCTTAGAGTGTAAAACAACTGTTGATACCTTTCTTATTACTTTTGTAAAAGTATGTAACAAATTTATATATTTGTCAAATAAATCTTACTGATTTACTGATTGACTTTCAGCCGAAGGATTCGCAACCTCTGTCGTCTTATTCAAATAAGCAGATAAAAGCTTCCATGTTTTACGACCAACCTTACCATCCGCTTTTAAACCATTTTGGCCTTGGAAAGCTTCAATGGACTTTTTCGTCTTTGGCCCTATATTGCCATCAACCTTCCCATCATAAAGGCCTGCATTCTTTAAAGCTTGCTGGATCAGTTTTGGTGATGGTTTTTCTGTTGAAACTTCCGTGGCCGAAGGGGCCATAGCTGGTTGTACCACTTCCGTCGATGCTGTTTGATTCTCCACAACAACAGGGACGGCATTAGTCATATCTGCATTAGTCACAACACCGTTGTCTGTCACAGAGACAACATTTTCACTGGTGACCGCATTTAATTCTGCAGATTCCTGGTTCTTCTTTTTGTTACAGCCGATAAATGTTGTTAGAGCAAAAACCACGACGATAACCAACCCTAAATTTTTCATAAATCTCCTTCAATCGATAATGTTTGTTAATAAAAAATCTTAGCAAAAATCTTATATATTCATCTTACTTCTGAATTGATGATTGTCAATTCACTTTATAAATATTTTTGGTTATTCGCCCCCAAGAAATATCTAAGGTCTGCCATGGGTTGGATATCAATAATGACCGGCACAAAGCCTGGGGCGTTTTGCAGCTGTTTAAGCATGGCCGCATCAATATGAAACTTGATTTCTTGCCCGTTATTTTTAGATTGCAGCAGATTATTAGCAAGTGATAAGTCAATACCACCATTACTTGCGTTAACATGCACTCGACTAGTGACCATAGACGCATTTAACGCTAAACGCAAGCTGTTAACAACACTTTTATGATGGTTAAACCAACACCTGACATGATTTGTAGTTTCCAACGAATCAATCCTTACGCTTAATTGCTCTTTTTTATCTGTCTCTAACGTCCCCACATTTTTCCTTATCCAGGCGTTTAAAGCGCCGGAAATCTCCCCCAGCTTTTGGTGAAGTTTTTCCGATTTTTCTCTTACACCTCGATTCCCATACCATTGATGACTGTGAATGAATAATTCGGATATTAATCGTAACGGCTGTCTTAGAGGATCAACGGCTTGAGCCTTGCCATTTCTCCCCACATCTGAAGGGTTAGCAGTTGACGGCAATATGTCCTCTATAAAAACAACATCACCATTAACAAGTACTGTTTCAGGGATAATTCGCGTCTTTGATGCAGAAGCTAACATTTTCCTTAATTTTTCATTATCTAGCCGCTTGGAGGCTTCCCTGCTGATAATAAAATCACTATCTTGTAGAGCTTCGGCTAATTCTGTTGCCTTAATCTTCCTTGCTACAAGGTAGCTAAACTCTCCTTGCGTTTGATGCAGCACATCTTGAGCAAACTCTTCTCCAAACTCATCAACCAAATCTCGATAAGCTTCGTCATCCAAACTTGAAATTAACTTCCTTTCTCCTGTTACCTCAAACCCTAATGCCTCCATGGCCTCTATAAATTGAGGCGGAATGATATGCGCGTCAGGTAAGATTAATGAAAAAATCCCGCCTTCTTTTAATAATCGATGGATATTTTTCATTAATGCCAACGGATGCTCCGCATAGCGGAAAGCATAAGACATGTTCACCAACCCGTACTCCCCTTCTTTTAATATACCCTCATCAATGGCCTTGCTTAAATCTTCCATACGCCCCAACAGCTGTCTCTCTTCACGAAATTGACCAAGACGAAGCATCGTCTCATTGGCGTCCAAATCAGTAATATCAAGCGTTAAACCCAACGCCTGGAATATTTCTCGTCCGCGTTCATAAGCTTTATATAATGTAGACGGACCGCAAGCAATATCCAGCGCTTTCGTTTCATGCCCTTTTAACCCTGGAAACTCCTCGCTTTTACTTAGATAATCTAAACTTGCTAT
>JADFXW010000121.1 GCA_015233375.1 Candidatus Omnitrophota bacterium
ATCGCATGCCTTGGGTGGTTTTATAGGTACAGGCGATAATGGTATGGACCACATGTTGAATAATCTTTTAGGCCAAGATGTTAACAAGAAGGACACTCAGATTAAGACAATTGTGGTTCCTTTCTTGTATCATGACCAGGTTGTTTCTATGTCAGATTCATTTATTCAGACAGACCTTTTAGAACTGGCTTTTAAAGGTACTGTGGATAGGGGATTGAATACTGATTTAGAGACCTGGCTTTATATCAATAAAGATATTTCAGTCAGGATGGTGAAAGGTCTCGATGGGTTTAGGCGCTTGATGGATGACCACCAACGCATCGCCATTGAGGCAAGCCTGAAAGGCAAAGCCCCTCATTTAAAATATAAACCGAGTAAGGATTTTCGCAAGAAAGCCAAGAAAGCGCTGATGCAAGAGGGTGGAAATCTTTTAGGAATACTTTTGGGTGGGGCTGTCAGTTAGTGCTTGAACTCCCCTTAAACCCCCTCTTTAATCGCTTCGCAAAGAGGGGGAAGATGATTAGGTTGTTTGTTTGCCGCGGGTGATTAAAACTTTTCCTGTACGCACCATTTCCAGAATCCCGTATTTTTTAATAAGTCCTTCAAATTCATCAAGCTCTGCGGTGGAGCCTGTTTGCTCGATGATATAAAAACCGTCCGAGGTGTCATCAAGGCGCACATGGAATTTCTTTGTATTTTTGTTTAAGAAAGCCTTAATGGCAGGGCTTGCCTTGGTTTTGATAAGGGCCAATTCTTTTTCAATGGTATTGGCTGGATGCTCTTCGCAGTGGATCACATCCACCAGCTTATTGACGTTTTTGATGATTTGTTCCAGTGTTTCAAGATCCCCTTTAGCCGTGATGGTCATGCGTGAATATTTTGGGTTAACGGTAGGCGAGACCACTAAGGAATCAATATTATACCCGCGCCTGGCAAACACAAGGGCTGTGCGCACAAGAACGCCTGGTTTATTGGCCACTAAAACACTGATGGTATGTATTGTATTATTAGGCATATATCTTGTTTTTTAAGTTGATCCTGTTGGTTTATCCATTTTTGATTTTGGTTTTTCGATGATCATATGATGCGCTGATTTGCCTGCAGGTACCATCGGAAACACGTTGTCTTCCTTGATGACCTCTGCATGGATAACACAAGGGCCTTTATAACTCATTGCTTCGCGTAAAACGGATTCGCAATGCTCCGGGCTGTTGATATGAAAGCCTTTGATATGATAGCTTTCCGCTAACTTTACAAAGTCAGGGTTTCCTTCAAGATTAACCCCTGAAAGCCGGTTATCAAAAAACAGCTCTTGCCACTGGCGGACCATGCCTAAGTATTTGTTGTCAATGATGATGGCTTTGACAGGTAATTTTTGCACAAATACAGTGGCGAGTTCTGGCAAGGTCATTTGAAAACCACCGTCACCAGAAATAGAAACAACTAATTGGCCTGGGGCGGCTATTTGAGCGCCAATGGCTGCTGGAAAACCATAACCCATGGTCCCGGCCCCGCCAGAAGAGAGCCAATGGTTTCCTTTTTCGGCTAAATAAAATTGGGCAGCCCACATTTGGTGTTGGCCCACATCGGTGGCCACAATGGCTTTGCCTTTGGTGACTTTATAACAGGTGTCAATGACCTGCTGGGCAGTCAGCCCGTTTTTAATTTCATATTTAAGAGGGAATTCTTTCTTGTAATATTCTAATTCCTTAAGCCAAAGCTCGGTGTCTAACGGCTCCACCAGTTTTGTCAGTTCTTCGATGACTTCTTTAGCGTCTCCAACAACCCAGGCATCAGGTTTAACGATTTTATTGATTTCACAAAAATCAATGTCAATATGAAGTTTCCTGGCATTCACGCAAAATTCAGCAGGGTTGCCATTAATGCGGTCATCCCAGCGAGAACCAATGGAAAGGACCAGATCACAATTCACCAGTGCTTTATTAGAATAGGCGGTGCCGTGCATCCCGATCATCCCTAAAGATAAGGGATGGGTTTCAGGGAATTCGCCTTTTCCGAGGAGGGTGTTGGTCACGGGGGCCTTGATTTTATCAGCGAATTTTTTAATGGCAGCGGCGGCCTTTGACAGGACCGCGCCATGGCCAACCAAAAGTAAAGGTTTTTTGCTGCCTTTAAATAATTTGGCCATTTTAGCAATATCTGATTTATGCGCTCTGGGCACGTCTTTTTTATAGCCTGGGATATCAATTTCCGGATCCAGGGTTTCACCAGTAAAGGTCGCGGCTGTAATGTCTTTTGGTAAATCAATCAAAACAGGGCCGGGCCTGCCGGTCTGGCAAATATGCCAAGCCTCTTTGATAATACGAGGGATATCATTGGTATTTTTAACCAGATAACTGTGCTTGACAATGGGCATGGTGATGCCAAAAATATCAGCTTCTTGAAAGGCGTCTTTGCCTAGCATGGATGAGATGGTTTGTCCGGTCAGCACAATCATGGGTATAGAATCCATCATCGCGGTAAGAATCCCGGTGACTGTATTGGTGGCACCCGGGCCTGAGGTCACCAGCACCACCCCTGGTTTTCCAGAAACACGGGCATAACCATCAGCCATATGGGTCGCACCCTGTTCATGGCGCGTTAAGATAAGCTTGATTTTGGACCCAACCAAGGCATCAAAAATCGGGATGGCTGCACCGCCAGATAAACCCCAAATATGTTCCACGCCAAAGTTCTCAAGGCATTGGATTAAGGCCTGGGCCCCATTCATTTGTTTTTTAGGTTGTGTTTTTGCATGTTTTTTATTCATAAGCCGTACATTTTACCAAATTTTCTGTAAAAGTGATGATTTTTTCTTCTAAATTAAGATTATATGGCGAGGCATTAGGCGCCCTTTTGCGCATGCACCCCAAAGATTATATAAACGATCCATTTCCTGTAGGCATGTGGGAGAGGTGACGTTGACCTCAATTAAATAATCACCAAGAATATCTATTCCGACGAAATAAAGACCTAATTTTTTTAAATAGGGCTTTAAGGTGCTGATGATTTTTTGATCATGGGCTGTGATTACACACGCTTTGGGCGTGCCGCCTGCAAAGAAATTGTTACGGTGTTCGTCTTTGGGGTGCATGCGCAAAAGGGCGCCTAATGCCTCGCCATTTAACAAGAGGATGCGCTTGTCGCCTTGAAGGGCCTTAGGGATATATTTTTGGAGAATGATGGTGTTGGTGTATTGTTTGCTTAATGTTTCAAGGATGACCAGGGTGTTTGTGTCTTTTGGCTTGATATGAAACACGCCTTGGCCGCCAAAGGCATTGGTGGGTTTGGCGATAATATTTTTGTGTTTGGCCACAAAGTCAATTAAATCATTTTTATCAGAAGAAATGATGGTAGAAGGTGTGATATTTTTAAATTGGCTGACCCAGACCTTTTCATTAACAGTACGGATGCCGGATGGCTTATTGATAACAGGGATGTGTGCAGGCAAATGGTCCAGAAGCCAGGTGTTCATTAAGTAATGTTCATCAAAAGGAGGGTCAAAACGCACAAATACAGCGTCGATTTCATCTTGATTGAAAGATGTTTGTTTGCCTTTCTTAAAAGGATGGTTTTCTTTTTTTTGAGAAAGGGACAGTCCTCTTGAGAAGCAGGGGACAGTTCCTTTCTCTTGAGGAATTATTTTGGTTGTTTTGAAATAGACCTTTGAATCAAGGAGGCTTATGCCATTTTTAGGCACATAATACACCTCATGGCCGCGTTGAAAAGCCGCGAGCATGATGATAAAGGTGGTGTCTTTTTTATAATGGATTGTTTCTAATGGATCCATTAAAAAGAGAAATTTCATATTTTTCCTCTTGAATTGGATAATTGTCTTGATTTGAGTATAATATAAAAGAAGTTGAAAGGAAAATAGAAAGATTAATCAAGGGAGGCGCGTTATGAAATTAGTTAAAGGTTTTCTCGCAGCATTGGTGTTGGTGGGGATTGTGGGTGTGTTTACTTGTGCTTATGCTCATGAAGGAAAGAATGAAAAAAACAAGGTTAAATTGTTAAATGAGGCGTCCGAAGATTTGGCCAAATCAAACCCGGTTTTATCTTCCCAATTAGCGGAGTTTGCCAAAGAAGAGGCAGCGGAAAAAGAGGGTAAGGAAAATATTGGAAAAAGTAAAGAGCAAATTAAACTCCACAGAGAACAACATATGAAGTTATTAAAGGATTCAGCCCAAGCGCTTAAGGCCGCTCATCCAGAGCTTGCGAAGAAGTTGACCGGTATGGCTAATCGTATTGAGAAGAAATTGAAGAAGTAGTTTTAGACATGCTATTTACATGCTGGGCAAGATCATGGGCCCTGACATACCAAAGCTTGCCTTTTTTATGAGCTTTTAATTGGCCTCGATTGATTAAATTACGCAAATAATCCTGAGAATAATCGTATATCTTGGCTAAATCACGCAACGGCAAGATGGTCTCTTTATTTAAATTGGTTAACTGACCACCTTCCAGACGGTCAATAGCCTCTTTCAATAAATCTGAAATCATCAAAGAGAACGGGACGAATTCTTTATCCAGGATTATTTTATTAATATTTGCTGGCATGAACTTTTTGTTTTTTGCAATCAAGCGATGGATTTTATTGAAACAGGTGTCAGCCTTTTCTAAAACATTATAATATTGCTCTCTGTCTTCTTTAGAAATCCCCTTGATAGAAACATTGACCAACCCTTGACCGATAAGAATATACGATAAAAGGATTCTCCCCACACGGCCATTACCATCGCTAAAAGGGTGTATGGTTTCAA
>JADFXW010000122.1 GCA_015233375.1 Candidatus Omnitrophota bacterium
ACATGGCGGATGATTCGGGGATAGAGGTAAAAGCATTAAAAGGCGCTCCAGGTATTTATTCGTCCCGTTTTGCAGGCCAAGGGGCCAATGATGAGGTACGTAATAAGAAGTTATTGAAGATGTTAGAAGGCCTGCCCATGAATAAGCGCCAGGCCCGTTATGTGTGTGTGATTGCCCTTGTTAATGCCAAGGGAGAGGAATTAGGAGTGGTTCAAGGGACCTGCAGTGGATATGTGACAACCCATCCTGTGGGTCAAAATGGTTTTGGATATGATCCTCTTTTTTTAGTCAAACGTTACAATCAAACCTTTGGCCAGCTTCACTCGTCGGTCAAAGCCAAAATTTCTCACCGTGCCCGTGCGCTGAGAAAATTCAGGCAGCTTTTGGCAAGTATTTAAAATATATGCTATCTTTTAAGTAGATTTAATTTTGTCTTTAAATTTCTTTAGTGGATTCGATATAAGGCTTAAAAGTTATTTTTTTAACTACGCGTTGCCTTTTTCCGCCAATCTTTTCTAATTTTTCAGAAAAACAACGCCCTTTAAGGCTGTTTTTCAGAATCGGTGATGAAGATTGGCGGGGCAACAGTAGTTTAAAAAATAACTTTTAAGCCTTATATCGAATAAGTGGTATTTAATATAAAGGAGAACGAATGAAGCGCTTCATTAGTGTGTGGATTATTCTTTCTTTCCTTGTTTCTTTAATCGCCTATCCCCATTTAAGTTTTAGCCAAACACAGATCTTTTTGCCTGTTGTTGGCGCCAGGGTTAATTTAAGCTCCTCGTATATCCCTGTCTTGATGAAAGGCCTCAGGGTCCATCCTGAAAATCCGCTTTTATTTGATTTTATTATCGATACAGGCAAGACTGGTGTGAAGGTGCATAGCCCTGAATTTAAGGTTGAATCCCATAAGCTCATCAAATATTTTTTAACGGCATTAACGATTAAAGAAGATGATTTATGGGTCAATCTTTCTCCCTATGAAAAAATGAGGATTATCCCTGATGATTTAAGTAAAACCGAGTTAGGGCAAGGCATGCTTGCAGAGGATTATATTCTCAAGCAACTCACAGCCTCTCTGATGTATCCTGAACAAAAATTAGGCAAGGAGTTTTGGGACAGGGTTTATGCCAGGGCCCAGTCGAAATTGGGTACAACAGCCATACCGATCAATTCTTTTAATAAGGTATGGATTGTGGCGGATAAGGCTAAGGTTTTTGAGAGAAACAATGTGGGCTTTATTGCTTTTGCGCATTTGAAGGTGATGTTGGAAGAGGATTATTTGGCTCTTTCACAATCTGTCATCCCTGCGAAAGCGGGGATTCAGAACAAAATCCGTAATCATGATCATTTGAAACTGGATTCCCGCTTTCGCGGGAATGACAATAAAAGTATCGATAATGACAATGAAAGTATCGGGAATGACAATTATAGTCATATTAAACATTTCAGCTCTAATATCATCCAATCTATCATAATCCCTGAACTTGAAAAAGAAGTAAACACGGCCAGGAATTTTGCTGCATTACGGCAGATGTTTTATTCCATGATATTAGCGACGTGGTATAAACAAGCGCTTCATGACGCGCTGCTTAATCAGGTTTACAGCAACAAGGGAAAAACAGCAGGGGTACAGGCCCAAGACCCGTTCATGAAAGAAAAAATCTATGAGCAATATCTCAAGGCCTATAAGAAGGGGGTCTTTAATTATATTAAAGAAGATGTTGATCCTGTAAGCAAAGAAATGACACCGCATAAATATTTTTCAGGCGGGGTTGTTGGAAAAATCTTGAAGCTTGATAGGGCCATCCCAACACAGCAGGATCAGATTAGCCCCGACGGCCCCATGGGTGTTGTGACAACAGGTCTTAATGAATTAAAGAATTCAGCGATGATCATGAATTTGGAACAGGTAAGGACCCAGGCCCAGGAGAGTTTTGAGGAGCAATTCCCGTATTCCCCTTTTTCTGTCTTAATGAGATTAAATGGCCCAGTGGGTGATGGGATGAGGCCTTTATTAGATGATTTGCGCAAGATAGATCCAAAAGAAGAAATTTTGGAAATTGTACCGAAGAATGGATTTCATTGGACGATATGGTGGACGAATGAAGGGATTCCTGAAGAGAGTATTGATAAAAGAGGCAGGTTCCCATTTCCTACAGTTGAGTTGACCAGAAAAGAAGTGCATGCCTTTGCAGAGGGTCAAAGGCAGAAATTGGAAGGGAAGAGCTCGTTTCATGGAAGGCTTGAAGGCAGGCTTGAAATAACCCCTCAAGGGGCCATTATTTGGATAATGCAAGGGGCCTTTTATGATTGGGCCCACCGACAGATAAGGCAATCGTTGCATCCCACCTATAAACAACCTGATGGTTATGTCCATATGACGATAGGCAGGGTTAAAAAGAAAGATGTCACTCAACAGGAGCTAGCAGATTTAGAACCAAAAATTGAGGAGGTTCTATTTAAGTATCAGGGCGCTAACGGTCTTTTTGTTTTAGACCAACAAACAGACATCTCTTCTGTGTATGTGGGG
The DNA here is from genome assembly GCA_015233375.1 of Candidatus Omnitrophota bacterium. GTDB lineage: Bacteria > Omnitrophota > Gorgyraeia > Zapsychrales > Fredricksoniimonadaceae > JABDGZ01. Next base: position 2,534 of record JADFXW010000122.1, read on the forward strand.
CAATATGGCAGGCGTTGGCCGGATAAGCCTTATTATGAAGAGGCAATTTCATTGGGCAGTCAGGCCATGCCCGTCAAGCCAATAAATGTGAATGAGCAGTTTTTTTATGATTTTGGGGCCATGGATCATCTGGACCGGCATATTACTTCAGAAGCACTTCAAGGCATGTCATTAAAATTTCTTGACTCCCAAGGACAGATGCTTCCTCTAGAACGGCGAAAGGGAAATGGCGCCTTTGGTGTTACTGAGGTTTATTTTGTCCCGGAAAATGAGACGCAAAGACGCCTGGTAGCTTTTCAAAAACAATTAAAACAGGAATTTGGGGATAAGGTTTATCTTGTTGATCAGGATAGATTGCACTTTACCATGCAAGGATTGGAACGTCAGTGGGATGATAAAGAAAAAGGGAGCACGAAACCTTTGGCCGTTCATTCGGGGCTAGAGAACATTCATATCAATGAAGGGGTTATTAAAGAGGTTAGAGAAAAGGCGTGTTCGATTCAAACACCTGCGTTCAAAATGCAGGTGGCTAAGCTGAATTTTAATCCACAGACAGGGATATTTTGGGAGTTACGCCCGTATGTTACAGATCCTGACCATGATCCTATAAAACAGCGAAGAGAGGCATGGGGGTTGCCTTTTTCCAGGCCTTTGCATATCACGGCCGCGTATTTTACACAAGAGTTTACTCCTCAAGAGGAAACAAGGCTCAGAGAACTCCTTGCAAGCTATCAAGAGGTGACCCATTTTGGTGATATTGATGTGGATCAACTCGAAGTCATTGCCTATTCTAATTTTGCCTTTAATGCCAACCAAGATCAAGGAGACAGGGGTTATGTGACCCTTGAAACAGTTTCACTAAAGCAGGGCATAGGCGCGGAGAGCTCAAAAACAGTGGAAGGTGATAATGCTATGAAAGATCCTGGCGGTATCGACTTGAATTCAAAACACATGGGGCTTGAGGTTTCTCATGACGGTGGGGATTTTGCCATGCACGTTGATCCTGCCTTGATTGAGGAATTCAAACGCGGTCATTTTTCAGGGCTAGAAGCTTTTATTGTGAAGGTCACAGAGATTAACAGCGTGTTACCCATGATGGGATTGAAGGAACAATGACTTATTGCCAAAGTTTTTTGATAAGCGAGTTGATGACTTGGGGCATGGAAATCTTCTTTTTGAATTTAGGCGCGGTTATTTTGTCATAAATATGGACACCTACGCTTTGCAAAAGATCATGGGCGATGTCAGGGACAATACTTGAGCCTAAATCAACCGTGATATTCAAATCACAGGTCTGGTCAAAACCAACCCAGCCTTTGCCTAAAAGCCCTAAGGTGGGCCCTTTAAGCCTTAGATCCTCAGTATTGATTTTCTGATTTTCAATGGTAAAATTTGCAGCCACGTCGGTTATCATGATGCCGCCTAAATGCAAAGCGTCATTAAGAACACTTAATAATCCTTTAAACATATCAAATTCACCCAAATAACCATTACGTATGGACAAAGCCCCTGTAGCGCTTAAGGTGTTTTTAAAATCAGAAGCACTGCCATGCCCGATGAAGGTTAAAAAGAACTTGCCGTTAAGATCCTGCATTTTAAGCGGAGAGTCTAATTTAAATTGATGTAAGTCCGTGTTTTCAATGTTGAGGGCCAAATCATAGGGCATGTTGTGTTGGAGTAAATTCACGTTGCCTAGAGCATGCAGTGTCCCGGCATAAAATTGACCATCAAGGGTTAGGTTTTTTACTTTTCCAAATATTTCCTCACCGATGATTTTGAAATCCGTCAGCTTATAGCCCATGATTCTGATGACAGGGCTTGTGATTTCAGAATGAATGCGCCAGTCTTTCCAGTCAAAAGAATGACCGTCAATATCAGCACTTAAGGTCACAATGCCCTTGAGGTTTAAAGGTGCTAAGGCTTTCTCTGGGCCTTCAGGCAGGTCCTTTAACACATCTTCCAGGCTTAAAGAGGCATGGGCGTTGATATTAAACACAGGTGTTTGAGACCCTTGAAATAAAACATCGCCGGAACTATTAAAGCGGATACCTAAATATTTGCCTTTGATGGAATTAATGATCAAAGAATCTTCTGTTTTATGCATGTCTGCTTCAAGCTCAAGGCCGGGTGTGCTTAATGTTGTCCGTATAGCGGGTTTTTTAAAATTATTGAGAGAACCCGCCAGG
>JADFXW010000123.1:0-422 GCA_015233375.1 Candidatus Omnitrophota bacterium
TGGTATAATTGGAGAGCCATTTACTCAGGATCTCTGGCCTCTGAAATGAAACATGTTTTATTAGCGCATGATATGCAAGAGAAAGATAACATTCTAGGAGCCATGTATTCGTACCCTCAAAAGAAACTACGCCTTCTTTTTGAAGGGGATTTTTATGCGTTGATGACCCACTTATCAGGAGCTGAAACAACAGACGGCAGACAACCCTTACTCAACAGACGTGTGAAATCTGACTCGCCAAAGAAGGGGCTTTCCGCTCTTTCCATGCCCTATTACGCAGGCAGCCCTTGGCTGACGAAATTAATGATGAGTTGGTCCCATTTTTTATTAGAAAGATATCGTGACGGTGGTGCCGTGGTTGATCTAGGAGCGGGATTATATGGAGAACCAATATCCCCGGAGAAGAGGCCGTCAAAGGAACA
>JADFXW010000123.1:478-1703 GCA_015233375.1 Candidatus Omnitrophota bacterium
CAGATCATGTGTTGAATTAATTAGAGGCCTTCAAGAAATCACTGGCGAATCCGAAGCAACTGTGAGAAAGGCTCTCCTTGCTTGGGACAGCACAGATATGCAGGGCAACTATTTCCCTAATTTATTAACAGAAGAGCCTCAAATCGTGGCCGAAAAGTTAAGAGAACAGCATTTGCTGCCACCCAGAGCGGCCATGAGCCCGGATTTTTTAACCCATCAAAAAGGGCAGGTAGAAGGTGGTATTGATTTAAAAACAGCAGCCATGGCGACCTCTGTGCAGAAAGACGGCTCGGGCGTTCAAATGAAAATAGATCCAGTGATGCTGGCCCAAATCAGAAAAACAGGTATTCAAAGCCTAAGACCGATGATTGACCAAATAACCCTTGTTGAGGATATTCATACTCTTTTATGAAAGAATTTGTGTGATTAAATATTTCTTCAATTTAGTCCAGCATAATAATATAATAATACTATGCGAATTGTTTCAATCTCCTTAACAGCAAGTGTCTGTGCTTTGGTGTTTTTCTTGGTAAGCATCCCAGCTCTTTTTGCCCAGGAACAGATAAGCTCGAGCAAAATTATTTATAAATTAAAAGTACAATTGGATTTGTCTGATTATCAGATAAACAATATAACACCTATCATTGATAAATATGTTGTGGCTTTTCATGAGCTTCAAAGAAGTATCGAAGACGGCAGTGCTAATCCAAGCACGACACAAGACCAGAGGCAGCAATTAGAAGCACAAGAAACGCAGGACATTTCTCAATATTTAAAGCCCTATCAATTAACTGGTTGGCGAAGCCTTCAAAGCCAGTTATATCAACAGGACAATTCCGAAAACAACGAAGAGAATGAGCAGGCGGATAAATATTCTAACCTTCCTGGAAATTAAAGCCATTAAAGGAGAATTATGGATAGTTTAAAGACCATTTTAGAGAGGCGTAGTATCCGAAAATACACAGGGTCTGCTGTTTCCAGAGAGACCTTATTAAGGTTGGCCAAGGCAGGGATGTCTGCCCCTAGTTCTCGTGATACCCGTCATTTCCGTTTTATTATTGTGGATGCGCCAGAGCTTATTGATAAACTCGCCCAAGAGCTCCCTTATTCAAAGATGCTTACAACCGCGCGGCATGCCATTATTGTGGCCAGTGATTTAAGTGTGGCCCATGGCGGGTCTTCTACCGATTATTGGGTCCAAGATTGTTCTGCAGCAGCCCAAAAC
>JADFXW010000123.1:1727-4705 GCA_015233375.1 Candidatus Omnitrophota bacterium
TTAGGTTCATGCTGGACCGCCGCACACCCAAGGCCAGAGAGGGTGGCTATTGTCAAGAAGATCCTTGATATCCCTGAACATATAAGCCCCTTATGCGTGATTGCCATTGGCGTCTCCACAGGAGAGATAAAACCAAGAGATAAATTTAATCTCGCCCATGTCCACTTTAATAAGTGGAACGAGTCAGGACAATAATTATTTTTATGATGCGGCTTATTATCATTGCTTTAGGCGGCGCTATTGGGACACTTTTACGCTATTGTGTAGGAGGCCTTGATTATCGTTTTTCACAAGGCGTTTTTCCCGTCAGCACCTTCATTGTTAATCTGACGGGCTCTTTAATCATCGGATTCTTATGGGGCTTTTTTGAAAGATTTGCGGTTGCTCCGAATATCCGGTTATTTATTCTTATAGGAATTCTGGGCGGGTACACAACCTTCTCGACCTTTAGTCTTGAAACCTTCCATCTTTTAAGGGATTGTGAATATAAAATCGCCCTGATGAATGTGCTTTTATCAAATGTACTGGGCGTAGCAGCCGTATTTGCAGGATATTTTATCGCCAAAATACTGCTTCATTTATGTAAATAAGAAGGGCCTTTCATGCATATTCCAGACGGCTATCTAAGTCCTGCGACATGTCTTATCGGGGCTGCGGTGATGTTGCCCATATGGGCCATCAGCTCAAAGAAGGTCAAGGAAACACTTAAAGCGCGGGAAGTCCCTTATTTAGCCGTTGGATCAGCTTTTAGTTTTGTCATTATGATGGTTAATATCCCTATCCCAGGCGGTTCCACCGGTCATGGGGTAGGGGGCGTTCTTTTGGCGGTTCTTTTAGGCCCTTGGGCCGCCTGCATTGCGGTCTGTGTGGCCTTAGTCATTCAAGCCCTCCTTTTTGGAGACGGAGGTATTACCTGCCTTGGGATTAATTGTTTGAATATGGCCTTTATTCTTCCTTTTGCGGGATATTATATTTACCGTCTGATAAGCGCTAAAAGCCCTCCTAAATCAAACAGGCGTTGGATTGCAGCAGCCATTGGTGCTTATGCGGGTATCTGTATGGCTGCCCTTTGTGCGGGTATTGAGTTGGGCGTACAGGCCTTGCTTTATCATAAACCTGATGGCCAGGCTTTATATTGTCCTTATGGACTTTCGGTGTCTATTCCTGCCATGTTTGGCAGCCACGTGATGGTTTTTGGGTGGGTAGATTTTGTGATGGCGGGCATGATTGTCAAATTCTTGCAGAAACAGGATTCATTTTTGATAAAGGAAGAAAAGTCAGCATGACTATTATCAAGAAATTATGGCTTGGAATAGTGGTATTGATTATCCTGACCCCCTTAGGGTTAATACTGCCTCATTATTTTCATACCCAGGATGCGTGGGGAGAATGGGATCCAGATCAACTTAAAAATATGATTGGTTATATTCCGCAAGGAATTGCTCGTTTAGCAGATATATGGAAAGCCCCTTTGCCTGATTATAATTTTAAAGGAGGCGGAAACATGGACATGCCGCATCAGTGCATGGCTTACGTGATTTCCGCTATTATTGGGATTGCACTTATTTCAGGGCTTGTTTTTTTCTTAGGGAAGGTTTGGTCAAGAAATAATGATTAGAGCCCTTCATTTCAGGCATAATTTTTTGGAACAGTCGTTAAGGGGTGCGGTATCTTTTATTAAAGACGCCACCCTTTGTGAAGAACAGGCCGCGCATGGTGGTCTGTTGCAGTCCTTGAATCCAATTCTTAAGACCCTGGTGGTGTCAGGCTTTCTTGGGACTTCGGTGTTCTTACAAAATCCATGGCCTCTTGGTGTTGTGTATCTTTTTTGTTTGGTATCAGCTGTCTTGTCCCAAATCCCGTTAGGTTTTTTCCTTTTAAGGACATGGGTATTTATCCCTTTTTTTTCAGTTTGTATTGCCGTGCCTGCGATGTTTAGTTTTGTCCCACCAGGGCCTGAGGTGTTAAGCCTTCATTGGTGGACTTTTAAACTGGTCATCACGCGGCCTGGCCTTAATGGGGCCATTTTATTTGTGGTAAGGATAACAACCTGTGTTTCCTGGTCTGTCCTGTTATCTTTAACCACACGGCATACGCAGCTGTTGGGTGTTTTACGCGGTTTTGGGTTACCACAGATTTTCAGCTTAACGGTATCGATGAGTTACCGATATCTGTATCTTTTTGCACAGATGCTTGAAAATATCTTGACCGCTATAAAAAGCCGTGTCGGAACCATCCGCCAACGTGATAAAGGCCGTCAGGTGATAGCCTGGAATATCGCCAACATGTGGAACAAGGCCCAACAAATGAACGAACAAGTTTATTTGGCGATGTTATCCAGAGGATACACAGGCCAGCCAAGGGGTTTTACCGACAATTCCTTAAGCGCTAAGGATTGGGTATGGTTGGCATGTTCCATGGTTGTGTGTGTGAGTGTTATTTTATGGGCGATTCCTGATGGCCGTCCTCCTTCCATTTTATTCTAGTTTAAAAAAATTTGTTATCAGGCAGTTTGTATGGCATACTTTCAGTAATCGTAAAGGAGCAGTATGTTTAAACGGCTTATATCTGCGCTTGTTTGCCTTACTTTTATTTTAAGTAATTTTCAATACATACATGCGCAGGACTTTAATGTTAATCAGCTTCCTGTACCAGGGACAATGGTGGGGGTTTCCGCACCATTTGCACCGCTGGCTTTAAAAGGGCTGATAGTTAATCCTCAAAAGCCGTTAGAATTTCAATTTATTGTGGATACTGGTCACGGCCCGCAAGACAGCGCCACAGTTAAAGACCAAGCCAATCAATTAGTAAAATATTTTTTAGCTGGCCTAACCATCCCCGAAAAGGATTTATGGGTCACCTATTAGAAGGCTTCTGTCAAGCGAAAAAAGCGCCGCCCGTCGATAAAATAATTTCTTCTCTTTTGAATTTTGAATGGGTAGCAAAGCTTAACCTTACGCGGGGCCTGTCTTGGCCGG
>JADFXW010000124.1:0-1418 GCA_015233375.1 Candidatus Omnitrophota bacterium
AGTAGGGACAATGCTCTCAAGTCAAATTGCGCTTAAATATGGCTTGGCAGGCCTGCCTGATGACACCATTCAAATTAAATTTAACGGATCCGCAGGCCAGAGCTTTGGCGCGTTTTTATCGCAGGGGGTTGAGTTTACCCTGGAAGGCGAGGCTAATGATTATGTTGGCAAGGGCCTTTCAGGCGGGCGCGTAGTTGTTTTTCCACCCAAAGGATCTCAATTTGTACCTGAACAAAACATGATTGTGGGTAATGTTGTTTTGTATGGGGCTATTCGTGGCGAAGCGTTTTTCAGGGGTCTTGCAGGCGAGCGCTTTGCGGTACGGAATTCCGGAGCTTTAGCAGTGGTTGAAGGGGTTGGGGATAATGGGTGTGAATATATGACTGGCGGCAGGGTTGTGGTGATTGGCCCTATAGGTCGAAACTTTGCTGCAGGCATGTCTGGCGGGATTGCCTATGTTTGGGATAAGGAAGGCCGATTACAGAAAAATTGTAATCATGGGATGGTTGATCTTTTTCCAGTTGAGGATAAAGCAGATACGGCAGAATTAAAGGGTTTGATTGAAAAGCATTATCAATACACCCAATCCTCTGTTGCTCGAGGGATTTTAGATAATTGGCAGGCTCATTTAGGCCAATTTGTTAAAATTTATCCCAGGGAGTATCGTCGTGTTTTAGAAGAAGCAGCGGGATTGGGGAAGGAATAAGTAAATGGGTGAACCTAAAGGATTCATGAAATATGACAGGCAGGACTACAAGAAAGATGAGGTGGGCCAGCGTGTCAAGAGTTTTAAAGAGTTCACGCATCTGCCACCTGAAAAAGAATTGAAGATTCAGGGGGCCCGCTGCATGGATTGCGGGGTGCCTTTTTGCCAGTCCGGTTGTCCGATTGGAAATATTATCCCAGATTGGAATGATCTCGTTTATCGTGACCGTTGGCAGGAGGCCATTGAACGGCTTTCTCGGACCAATAATTTTCCAGAATTTACAGGACGGATTTGTCCTGCTCCTTGTGAAAACTCCTGTGTTCTTGGCATTAATGCGCCAGCGGTGACGATCAAGAATATAGAGCTTGCGATTATTGAATACGCGTACGACAAAGGTTGGATGAAACCCCAAAAACCAGCGCACCGCACGGGTATGAAGGTGGCTATTATTGGATCTGGCCCTGCAGGTCTGGCATGCGCGGATGAGTTGAATAAAAAAGGGCATAAGGTCACGGTTTATGAGAAAAACGAGATTATAGGTGGCCTTTTGTCCATGGGCATTCCAGATTTTAAGCTTGAAAAAGGCGTTGTGTCACGCCGGATAGACCGCATGATTGAAGAGGGTGTTGTTTTTCGGACCAATGCTTATGTGGGTGTGAATGTCAGTGTCCAGGAGTTAAAGAACAAGTATGACGCGATTGTTTTATGCGGT
>JADFXW010000124.1:1464-4664 GCA_015233375.1 Candidatus Omnitrophota bacterium
ATCAAAGGCGTTTATCAAGCCATGTATTATTTGCCGCAACAGAATTTACGTAATAATAAGTATCCCACAGATAAATTTATAGCGAGGGCAGCCCAACATATTTTACAAATTCAACCGCCATCCTTAGAAGATGTTTTAGCAGAGGGTAAGCGGGTGATTGTTCTGGGTGGAGGAGATACAGGCGCTGATTGTGTTGGGACAGCCATACGCCAAAAAGCTTTAAGTGTGCATCAATTTGAGCTTTTGCCCAAGCCTCCAGAACAGAGGACCAATGAAAATCCGTGGCCTCAATGGGCGCTGATTTTACGAACATCTTCTTCCCATGAAGAGGGATGTGTCCGTGATTATAGTGTTTTGACGAAACGTTTAAGCGGTGAGAATGGCCGGCTAAAGAAATTGCACGCGGTGCGGTTGAGTTGGATCAAGGATACAGCAACAGGCCAAATGAAGATGAGTGAGATACCAGGTTCAGAATTTGAGATGGACTGCGATTTATTATTATTGGCCATGGGCTTTACAGGGCCTGTGAAAAAAGGGATGTTAGAGGAGTTTGGTGTTGCTTTGGACGCGAGGGGAAATGTGGCGTGTGATGCCTATAAAATGACCTCTGTGGAAGGTGTATTTACCGCAGGCGACATGACCCGTGGCCAGTCCCTGGTTGTTTGGGCGATTTTTGAAGGACGCTCTGCCGCGCAAGGCGTTGATCGGTATTTAACACAAAAGGCGGTTTCAAAGCACTAGAGGACGCCGCAAACAAGCTTATCCATTAATGGTAAAAATAAGGAGAGAATGATGAAAAAGACAATGGCCGTTTTAATGACGCTTTTGGTACTCGCAGGTTGTCAAAGCCGTGACACCCAACCGCCTCAGGATATGGATCAGCGCAAGGACATGGCCCATAAGTTAATCATGAAAGCATTGAATGATTTACAAAATAAGGATTTAAAGACAACCATTGTGGATCTTGAGACATCGATTAAGGTCAATCCTAATGAGCCAGAAGCGTTTTTATTGTTAGGCCAAATCCTTCTTAAGGTCCAGGCCTATGATCAAGCAGCTTCATTTTTAGATATGGCGGCCAAGCATTTTCCTGATAATGGGACTATTTTTTATATGCTCAGTATTTCTAATAAAATGACAGGTAAGAAATTACCAGCTGTTCTTTCAGCCCGTCGCAGTGTGGAAATTTTTCAAGGCCAGCAGGACAGGGACAATATGCTTAAATCCGTCGCGTTGCTCCATGAATTGGTGGATATCCCTGACGATAAGTTTACGGCGACCAAGCCAGCGCAAGCGCCAACTGCAGCGCCAGCAGACGCTACACCAGTTGCGCCGTCGAGTAGTAATTAAGAGAATTTGTTTTTGAGAGGTTTTATTTCGTTCGTTGTCTAATACCGATTACTTTATATGGTTGTAGGGGCCGACCTTGTGTCGGCCCGTCGGACGACGGGTCTCAATGGGCAATTCTTTATTATCGGGCGGACATAAAGTCCGCCCCTACATTTTATCTTGTTCCCAGACATCCGTGGTAGACAGTCATGACACTGACAGCGATTTTTCTATCCGCCCTCCTTTTTTATCTTTCGTTTCCTAATATTATTTTTCCTTACGGATTTGGGCCTTGTATTTGGTTTTTGCCCTTCCTTTATTATATGCACTGGCTAACAAGAATCTAAAAACACGATTAGGTATTTCATTTTGTTTTGGCCTTTGCGCTTATGGCTTGTTAGCACAAGGGGTGGCTCCTATTTCACCTGTTGGATTTTGTGTGCTTGTCGTCATTGCCAGCGTACAAACAATACTTTTTGGTTTTTTATGTCAAAGGACAGGGCTGGCATGGATAGATGTTTTTTATTTTCCTTTTGTTTGGTGTGTGAGCGAATGGGTTCGCAATTATTTATTAGGAGGATTTAGTTTTTATATCAGTCAGTCGCAAGCTTTTTGTCCGATGATGTTAAAGCTGTATGGATATTTTGGCTGTCTAGGGATGAGTTATGTCATTTTTTTGGTGAACACTCTTTTAGGTTTTAGTATTGTTGAAAAACAAAGAAGAGGTTACTTTATAGTAGCGGCGTTGGTTATTTTTTGTAGCGTGCTTTGGGTAGGGTTATCCCCAAATCAAAATAACAGGGCCCGAGTTCCATTGCGCGTGAGTGTCATTCAAGCGAACATATTACCTTGGCAAAAAACAGACATGAACCTTTTTGACCATAACACGGCCCTTCATTTGAGCCTGACAAAAGATGTTTCAAGGCGATATCATCCTGATTTGGTGATTTGGCCTGAGACAGCATTTCCGGATGATTTATTACAAGATCCACAATGGCGGCCTTTATTAATGGATGCAGCCAAAGACATGAAGGTGGATATTTTGATGGGAATGGCGCCTATCATCAATGGGAAAGAATACAACAGCGCGTTGATGATAACCAAGGAAGGGGAAATAGGCGGTTTGTACCATAAGCAAATCTTACTGCCGTTTGCAGAAAATATGCCTTTGGAGAGATTTGGCTTATATTGGGGACGAGGGTATCATTTTAGCGAAGGCCATGCACCAGGCATTTTCAAACTCACGAATAGACAAGGACGCTTTGGGGTTGTTATTTGTTCTGAAGTAGCTAATGCGACACTTGTAAAGAAATTAAAAGAGCAGGGGGTTGATTTTTTGGTTGAAATTTCTAATGACAGCTGGTTTAAGGATAAGGCATCAATGATGTTTCATGCAGAGGATGCCATCATGCGTGCCGTGGAAAACAGGATATGGGTCGTCCGCTCGGCGAATACAGGATTTAGTTTTGCGGTTTCACCAGAGGGTCATATTTATACGGACACGAATCTTAAATTAGGTCAAGAAGGCTTCGGGGTTTTTGATATAATGTGGAATTGATGAGAATAAGAGATATGCAAATAGGGTTGTCTATAATCCTTCTTTTTTCTTTTTGGCCAGACCTGGCCCATGCGGGTGGGGCTATTATGCGTGTGCAGCAGATGAAGGCCAGAAGACAGCAACCTCAGATGACCAAAGAACAATATTTATTATATCAGCAACAAATGGCAGCTAAAAACCAACAAGGCGCCCAGAACCCACAAGCATCCCCGCAGCAAATCTATGACACAGAAGTTGAGGCCAAAAATGCCTCCATTGCTCAGGCTATTCGTGAAGGTAAGAATAATCCTGCCTCAACAGACGACGTTCCTTT
>JADFXW010000125.1 GCA_015233375.1 Candidatus Omnitrophota bacterium
CCCCCTTTAAAACATCCTGGATCTTTTTTACTAATGCGTCAATTTTCTTGCCTGGTTTAGGAATCTTACTCCAAGGAATGTCCGGTAAAGATACCACACCTGTTTGAATACTTGAATTGGAATTTCTAGTCTTGATAATGCTCAATATCTTTTCAGTGAGATTTTGTAGATTAATTCTTTGCATACCTTCTGGACCGATTTCTGTTGAATGATCGTTAACAAAGCTTTCCACAAGCGGCATCACTTGCAACAACTCATTTTCTACCTGAGGCGGGGGCGAAAGGAATTGTTCTACCCTATCTGGCAAAGCATCCAAAAGCGCTTGACGATCATCAAACTCTTCATGCCTCATCGCTGGATTAGCCCTCATCGCTGGATTAAAAATGCCACGTTCTAATTCACCTCTTATGTCTTCCAATATTTTCACCCGTTCCTGAGGCTTTGTCACGAATAGATTTAAAGCGCTCAGGACTAATCTATGCAAAACAGCGAACTGAGTGATAAGCTCCTCAGTTCTTTGGCCCACAGGTAAATCCTCTGATTCCTGAACAAACTGTAATAATACACGCAAGCAAGAATAATCCTCCTTCATTTTGTCAAGAGTCACAAAACCTGGATCATTGATAATAAAACGTAAAAAATCCTCCAGATCTTTTCCTTTTTTTATAGTATCCTCATCTTTTTTCTTTTGCCTTCTGGCCATGGCCTGATTAACCCCTACTTTAGTCAAATTAAATCCAACCATTTCATCGCCTGAAATCTCTGGCCCCATGCTTCGCATGGCTTGTGATTTATCTTCTGTTTCTTTAACCACAGCATGCCCTAAAAATCCTGCAGCCATGGCAAAACTTAAAGCCCCTCCTGAAAAATACTTTCTCGTCAGCGTTTCATGAGTAGACAAAGAGGCCTCCTCTTTAATAAAATTAAAAACACCCTTTTTATACGCTTTTAAATACTGATGATAAATCTGCTCATTAGCTTTTGGATTTAAGTCTATTCCCTTAATTTTGGCTTTATTGGCATAAACTTGACCTAATAAAGACTCCTTCAAAGCCCGCTTATACCAAGTAGCCAAAAGCATCCCGCTATAAACCTGCCTCAACATAGCAAAATTTTTACCTTCATTCACCTCGCGCTCGAGTTGGGGAAGGACAATTTCACGGATCATTTGACTGCTAAAGGCGTTGATTTCATTGTTTGGCGTACGGGGATTTCCCTGGCGTCTCATAGCTAAATAATCCTGATCTAGCATCACCCTTAAATGATTTTTCAACACATAGGCTGCGTTGCCATTTTCATAAATCAGTGCGTCATCTGGCAAAATCCAAACCTTATTATAAGTGTTTACAGGAATATTGGTTGTCCCGTATCTCTTTTGAGCTTCTGTATAAACCTTGTCCCAGAATTTTTTACCTATTTCATCCTTTGGATATATTAGAGAAGCGGTGATCTGTTTGAGGATATAATCCTGCGCTAAAAGGTCCCTGCCCATTTCTGTTTTGCCAAAATTATCCTCAATCATCCTATTTTTCTCGTATGGAGAAAGATTGACCCATTGATCTTCATCAGGAATCGCCAAAGACGCCAAGAAATATCGCGCCAATTTCGTGTACTCCGCCCTTTTTTGGGCCTCAGGCAAAAACGCATCCCCTTTATGGATAATAAAATCAAATTGAAAGCCGTTTTCAGGATGAATGATAATCCCTTTTAAAATAGCAGGGACAAATGAAGGACTTAAATGAACCATGGTGCCAGGCAACGGCAACTGAAAGACAGTATCAGCCGCCAGAGAAGCCCCCTGGATCATTGTCCCCAAAAAGGCTATTAAAGCACCAATAACAACAACTTTTCGTATGAGTGTTCCCATCATTAATTAAATTGAATTTCTCTATAGTGAAAGTATGCCACATTATTTTTGATCGTCAAGTCAAGGAGGTGTTTACCATGGGGTTAAAAAATTGGGAATAAAAAGATTTGGGAAATTTATAAATGGGAAATTACGCTAAGGCGTAGATTTTATCTAGGATGCGTTTGGATGCTTCTTCGTAGCTTGGGGCATCGTTAACTAAAAAGGGCTTGCCAAAGGTTGCGGTCACCCGATGTTTTTTAAAAGATTTAGCGCCTGGCGGCATCACCTTATCCGTGCCCTTGACATAAACAGGCACCACAGGGACCCCTGATTTCATGGCCAGGAAACCCGCGCCAGCCTGGGCCTTTGGCGGCGCATTGCCGATACGCCTGGAGCCTTCCACAAAAATTAAAATCACACGCCCCTTCTCAAAACGCCTTAACGCCTCTTTCATGGCCCCTAAATCCGCGGCACCTCTTCTAACCGGAAAAGAACCTAAACGGACTAAGATAAACCCTAACACACCTTTAAACAGTTCTATCTTAGCCATGAAATTAAGACGCCTGACAGAACATATCCCTAACAGGACAGGGTCCAAATTACTGATATGATTGCTGGCTAACATAAAAGCGCCTTTGCGGGGGATATTTTCAGTTTGATAGGCGGTAAAAGGAAAAAAGAGCCAACTGACGATCTTGGTTAGGAAATAGACGATGTAGTAGATCATAATTACTTTGGATCTATTTGCTGGCGACCAAATTCCAAGATATCTTTAGAGCGCTTCAAGGATTTTGCCTCAGAATAAATACGGACTAACGGCTCAGTGCCTGAAGGCCTGAACATCAACCAATCTTCATTCTCGCAAATAAGCTTAACCCCATCATAATCCTTAACCTCTATAACCTTCTTGCCTAAGACGGAAGTGATTTTCTTTAAAACATCTAAATTTACCTTTTTGGCGTCCATCGAATAATCCAAACGTGAATAATAATAACGCCCGAATTCACGCTCCATGTCTTCCACTAATTGCCTAAAATTCTTTTTATTATAAACCATCATTTCAAGCAACAACAGGCCTGAAAGGGTCCCATCGCGTTCTGGGATATAATTAGGAAGCCCCATGCCGCCTGCCTCCTCACCTCCAGCCACGATAGGCTGGGAAATCATTAAATCAGAAATATATTTAAAACCAACCGGTGTTTCATAAAGCTTTCGCCCTAATTTCTTGGCGATATTATCGAGCATGGTTGTTCCACATAAGGTCTTGACGATCCCGCCTTCAATTCCACGGTTTCGCACCAAATGAAGTATCAAAAGTCCTAAAATTTTCTGCGGCGATACAAATTCTCCGCCAGGCATCACCGCTGCAATCCTGTCCGCGTCCCCATCAAGCACATGACCAAAATCAAATTTCTCTTTTTTCATACGCGTCATGATTTCCTGTAAACATTCAGGGATAGGCTCAGGCTTTATACCTCCAAATGACGGGTTGACATCCTCATGCATCAGGGTCAATTTAATATTGGTGCCTTTCAAAACCTGCTGCATCAAATCACGACCAGAACCATGCATGATATCGCTTAAGACCTTAAACTTCGCGGTTTTCATTTTCTTTAAATTGATATAACCGCGTAAGAATTTAACATACTCTTTTTTAAAATCATGAATAATCACCAACCCCTTGGATTTGGCCTCACACAAGCACATGTTCTTAACCGGCGTCTGTCCCAGATACCCCTCCACCGCATTGGTAATATCTTTGGGTGCCGCACCCCCTTGGGCGGTTTTAATTTTAATACCATTAAATTTAGGCGGATTATGAGATGCTGTTATCATGATCCCGCAAACACATGAAAATCCCACAACCCCAAAACTTAAGGCTGGCGTTGGTAAGGATGTATCTGAAAGATAAGTTTTAATGCCGTTAGCAGCAAACACTTTTGCAAAGCTATCCGCATATTCTTTAGACAAAAAACGATTATCATATCCAATCGCAGCCACCTTATCAGGCGCTTGAGGATTATTCTTCATCATCCAATCTGCCACTGCCTGGGCCACGATGCGAACATTTTCAAAGGTAAAGGTGTCGGAAATAACAGCACGCCAACCGTCTGTGCCGAATTTAATAGAGGATTTGATTTCTGTCATAAGAGTTCCTGTTTTTTAGTTTCGTTATTATAAAAAGAATAGGGAGTTGACCCCTATTTCACCCCTATTTCAACCTACTACTCATACAAATGATAACGGTTAATATAACGGATAACTGCCTTAGGCGTCAAATACCAGATTGATTTTTTTGTTTTCAGGCGTTGGCGAATATCACTGGAAGAAATATCCACGGCCGGCATATTGATCTTTAAATAAGGCCAACGACGAGGATACCCCTTATCAAAACCAGGACGATTTAATATCACCAGATGGGCCAGGCGTAAAATGTCTTGGGGGTCCTTCCAAAGGTGAAAGCTCTTTAAATTGTCCCCACCCATCAATAGATATATTTGTGCTTGCGGCCACCTATCTTTTAATTCACTTAAGGTGTCAACCGTATAAGAAACCTGTTTCTTTTTTAATTCACCCTCATACACCTTAAAAAGCTTATTGCCTTTAATTGCCTCTTTGACCATGACCAGACGTTTAAATCCTTCAGTCGCCGCTTTTCCCTTTTTAAACGGGGAACAAAAGCCCGGAACAAAAAAGACCACATCAAGCTTCAAGTTCTCCGCTGCACTTTGGGCCATTAACAGGTGGCCAAAATGGAGGGGGACAAACCTTCCTCCTAAAACGCCGATTGTTTTCATTTCCTCAATT
>JADFXW010000126.1:0-4084 GCA_015233375.1 Candidatus Omnitrophota bacterium
CAATACACCCTCTTGTGCGCGCCTATCTGTGCGCAGATGGCGGCCATGGAAGCGATTAAAAATGGGGGGGCTGATGTCCAGGCCATGAAAAAGGAATATGACCGCCGCCGGCGTTTTATTGTGGGTGCTTTAAATGAGATGGGTATGAGGTGTCATATGCCTGAGGGCGCTTTTTATGCGTTTCCGTCGATAAAGGTGTCTGGTGAGAGCTCGATTGATTTTGCCAGGAATTTGTTGATGAAGGAGAAGGTAGCCTTAGTGCCAGGAGTGGCTTTTGGGGCCTCCTGCGGGGCGCATGTGAGGATTTCATACGCGTCGAGTTATGATAATCTTAAAGAAGCGGTTGTCCGTATTGGCAGGTATTTAAAACGGAAAGGGTAAGGCATGCGCAAAGAGCCTGGTGTCAAAAATTCCCGTAAAAAAGAAGACCTGGATTATGAAATTACCTTTTACGAGGGGGTTCTTCAAAACGCCCCGGATTTTGTGGAGGCCTTAAGCGCTATTGGGGATTTATATACAAGGGCTGGCCTCTGGCAAAAAGGGTTAGAAGTGGACATTAAACTTTCGCAATTACGTTCAGAAGACCCCATCGTTTTTTATAATCTGGCGTGTTCCTATTGCCTTTTGCATCAGCCGGCTTTGGCATTGAGTTATTTAACCCGCGCGATTGATTTAGGATACGATGATTTTGAGTACCTGAAGGGTGACTGCGATTTGGATAATTTGCTCAAAGATGGGCATTTTCAAAAGCACATCAAGCAGTTAGAAAAAAAGAAAAAACTGGCCTCAAAGGCCTAGGTTTTTATGAAACACTATCGTCAAGAGTTATGGTTTCATACCAAGACCCGTCGAGATTATATCAATATCACAGATCAGGTGCAAGGCGCTATTGATAAAAGCGGCATTAAAGAGGGTTTATGCTCTGTCAATGCCATGCATATTTCAGCCAGTGTTTATATTAATGATGATGAGCCAGGACTTTTGCGGGATTATGACGCGTGGCTTGAAAAGTTGGCTCCTCATGCGCCGGTTAATCAGTATAGGCATAACGATACAGGGGAAGATAATGCAGACGCGCATTTAAAACGCCAGGTGATGGGGCGGGGGGTTGTGGTGGCAGTGACCCAAGGCAGGCTTGATTTTGGGCCGTGGGAACAAATTTTTTATGGGGAGTTTGATGGAGCGCGAAAAAAGCGGGTTTTGATTAAAATTATAGGAGAATAAGATGAGTTTGGTTGTTTTAGGCACCGTTGCTTTAGATCATGTTAAAACACCTGCGGGTGAAAGAAAAGAAATGTTGGGTGGATCTGCTGCGCATTTTGCGATGTCTGCACGTCTTTTTACTGGGGTAGAGATTGCGGCCGTGGTGGGCCGGGATTTCCCTTTGCCACATTTGAAATTTTTAAAGCGAAAGAATGTCAATCTTGACTCCCTTGTCATGAGTGATGGAAAAACTTTTCGATGGTCTGGTGAATATCAAAAGAATGATTTAAATACAGCGGTGACCAAATACACCGAATTAGGGGTTCTTGGCACCTATATTCCGAAACCTGTGGATCATCAAAGAAAAGCTTCGCATGTGTTTTTAGCGAATTTTGATCCGGATTTGCAAGAACAGTTTTTGTCTCATTTTAAAACGCCTCAGTTGATTGGTTTGGATAGCATGAATTTATGGATTGCGACCAAACAAAAATCATTAAGGCGTTTAATGAAAAAAGTGGATCTTTTTGTAGCTAATGATTCTGAAGCCAGGGCCTTGACACAAGAGAACAATTTAATTAAGGCAGCCCAAAGCCTGCGGGCCATGGGGCCTGAGATGATTGTTATTAAAAAGGGTGAGCATGGGATGCTTTTTTTAGGCCCCAAGGACATGTTTTCATTTCCCGCGTATCCTGTGGACAAGGTGGTGGACCCCACAGGCGCTGGGGACACCTTTGCTGGTGGGCTGATGGGTTACTTAAGCCGGGCTCGTAAGGTTGATGGGGCAACTTTGCGTCAGGCTTGTGTTTATGCGACGACGTTGGCTTCTTTTAATGTGCAAGGTTTTGGGATGGAAAAAACCGCTGGGTTGTCCATGTCTGCTGTGGAACAAAGAAAGAAGGCTTTGGAGAAATTTTTCTCCTTAAAAAAATCATGACAGCCATGTCAAAGATTATACTTCATATTAGTCTGATGGCAGCGATTGTCTTGCCTTTATGGAACATTCCGCTTATACTTAATATAGTCCGCCGCCGTTCTTCGAAAGATATATCGATGAGCTGGGCCATGGGGGTGTGGGTATGTTCCTTATTAATGGCCCCTGCAGGATTGATGTCAGCGGATCTTGTTTGGCGTTGTTTTAATATTGTTAATTTAACCTTATTTACAGGGGTCATCATCGTTGTCTGGAAGTACCGTGGGTAAAATAAAAAAAGGATTAAAAAGCGGCATGGTGGCCATTGTTGGCCGGCCTAACGTGGGCAAATCAACCCTTCTTAATGCCATCTTAGGCGAAAAGATTTCTATTGTGTCCGATGTCCCTCAAACGACCCGCCGGCAGATACGGGGCATCTATACTGAAGAACGAGGACAAATTGTCTTTATTGATACCCCTGGACTCCATCAGGGCCAAGACAAGCTTGATAAATACATGAACCGCGCCTCCGTTGGCAGTATTGATTCAGTGGAAGCTGTTGTCCATCTGGTTGATGCCAGTGAAAAGACAGGGCCTGAGGAAGAGCGGGTGGTCACTATCCTTAATAAATGCCATAAGCCAATCATCGTGGGACTTAATAAAGTGGATATTACCAAAGGCAAATTTGTGCCGGAATATATTAAGCTTTGGGAAAATATTCGAGGGCGTGCTATGACAGAAATGACGGATTTGACCCTGCTGCCGCTTTCAGCCCTTCATGCAACAAATGTCAAGAAATTGGTGGATATGTTATTTGAGTATATGCCTGAGGGACCATTTTTATACCCTGCGGATTTTATTACTGATTTACCCGAGCGCATGGCCATGGCGGACATGATCCGGGAAAAATTGTTTTTATTGATGCGTGAAGAGGTGCCTCATTCCATTGCTGTTATTATTGAAAGTGTTTTGCCGAAACGAGGCAAGGTTTTACATATTAAGGCGGTGATTTTAGTTGAGCGAGAATCCCAGAAAGAAATCGTGATTGGACGAGGAGGGGCTGTTTTAAAAGAGGTGGGCACGCGGGCGCGCAAGGATTTGGAAGAGATGCTTGAGACAAAGGTATTTTTAGAATTGTTTGTGAAGGCCTCTGGTCGTTGGCGGGAAGATTACTCGACGCTTGAAGACATGGGGTTTATTTTTAGTGATGTTAAATAATGATCAGATTGCCCAGGTGATAAAGACGCTTCAAGCGGCGATTAGGGATTGGCCTTCTCCGTCAGTCACCATGGTGGGCCGGAAATTTAAAAGCCCGTTTTTGGTACTTATCTCCTGTTTATTAAGCCTGCGCACGCAGGACAAAACGACCTTAGGCGCCTGCCAACGGCTTTTTCGCAAGACAGAGACCATGGAATGGATGCTTAAAATACCCCTTGGGCGACTTGAGAAGCTGATTTATCCTGTTGGTTTTTATAAAACAAAGGCCGTGCGTATTCATGAAATTTGTCAGGATTTAATAGAACGTTTTGGTAGTCAGGTGCCGGATGATATGGAGGCCTTGCTTACCCTTAAGGGGGTGGGCCGTAAAACGGCTAATTTGGTTTTAACGGAAGGTTTTGGTAAGCCGGGCATTTGTGTGGACACGCATGTACACCGCATTTCGAATCGCCTGGGGTATATTAAAACACAAACGCCAGAGGAAACGGAATTTGCGTTAAGAAAGAAATTGCCTGCTCGTTATTGGATTGAGTATAACGCCCTTTTGGTTTCTTGGGGGCAAAATGTGTGTAAGCCTGTTTCGCCCAAGTGTTCGGTGTGTCCGGTTCACAACATTTGCCGGAAGGTGAACGTGGGCAAGAGTCGTTAATAATAATTATTATAAAATTTTGTTCTTTGTAATTTTGAATAGATAAATTAATCTATACGCGTGGGATGAAGGGAGGGATAATATCCCTCCCTTCATCCAAAGCA
>JADFXW010000126.1:4100-4633 GCA_015233375.1 Candidatus Omnitrophota bacterium
TTTTTTATTCAAAATTACAAAGAACCTAAAATTTTTATAGCTTTTTATCAATAATTTGATAAATTATATATCATGGGAAAAGTTATTGGTTTGACATATGATCTAAAATCCGATTGGCAAGAGAGCTGCCATGATCCTGTTGATGCTTCGGCAGAACTTGATGGGCATAGGACCATTGATGCCCTCAAAGATGCTTTTGAATCCGCAGGGCATACCGTGGTGTTGATTGGCGGGGCCCGTCAATTGATTAATCGCCTTAATTCAAATGATTTTAAGGTGGATCTTGTATTTAATATTTCTGAGGGTTTTTATGGCCGTAACCGCGAAAGTCAGGTGCCTGCGATATTAGATTTATACAGGGTGCCTTTTGTGGGTGCTGATGCCCTGACCTTAGGGGTCACCTTGGATAAGGTCGTTGCAAAAAAGTGTTTTATCGCGGAAGGTGTTCCAACCCCTCGGTATTTTAAAGCAACCTCTGATGATGACTTAAAGAAATTAAATACCATTGGCTTTCCTTTGTTTGTCAAGACCTT
>JADFXW010000127.1 GCA_015233375.1 Candidatus Omnitrophota bacterium
TTTCTTCCAGGTATTCTTTTTTCGATTTTGGACTCATAATTCACCCCCTAATGGAGGGTAACATTAATTATGAGTCAACGAACCGAGGTTTTGAGATCCTCGGTAACATTTAATGTGAGGCAATGCGGTGACCCTGCCGCGGTTGCTTTTTAGTGCTTTGATGTGGTATACTTAAACTGTAATCGATTACAAAAATATTTTTAAAGGATCCGTGAGAGATGGTTGTTTTTATCCTTATTTTGGCTTTTTTGGTCAACACTGTATTTTGTCCTGTCATAAGTGTCTCTTTTGGGGCCTCACCCGTTGAATTTAGCGTTAATCAGCTGCCCTTGCCAGGAGTAATGGTTGGCGTATCAAAGCCTTTTGTGCCTGTTTTAATCAAAGGCCTTGTGGTCCATCCAGATAAGCCGTTTTATTTTGACTTTATTGTTGATTCGGGAAATGTCTCGGCAGATCCCATGGTGGTCAAGAAAGAGACAGAACGGATCGCGCAATATTTTCTCGGGGCGATCACTGTCCCAGAGCGTGAGTTTTGGGTTAATCTCTCCCCGTATGAAAAGGGACGCATCATGCCTAAGGGTTTAAGCCAGACCGTTTTAGGCCGGGATATGTTGGCCCAGGATTATTTGCTCAAACAATTAAGTTCTTCATTGATGTATCCAGAAAAAGGGCCTGGTAAATTTTTTTGGCAGAATCTGTATAAGGAAGCTGCGGCAAGGCTCAAAACAACGGATGTCCCGGTTGAGAGTTTCAATAAGGTGTGGATTATGCCTCAAGAAGCACAAATATTTGAGCATGGCCAGGGGGTTTATGTGACTAAGGCCAGATTAAAGGTGATGCTTGATGCGGACTATAACGCTATACAAAAGAATCGATTCACCTTAAAACCCTCTCCAAGAGCTTCAATCCTTAAGCAAATGATGCAACAGATTATTATTCCAGCGATTGAAAAGGAAGTTAATGAAGGAGAAAATTTTGCCACTATCCGGCAAATTTATCATGCCGCTATTTTAGCCAAATGGTATCGCCAGAGCATTACCCATACCTTGATGGCGGATTTTTATATCGGGAAAAATAAAATAGAAGGTATTGATGTGCATGATAAAGCCCTGAAAGAAAAGATTTATGCGCGGTATATATCTGCCTATAAGAAGGGTGTGTTTAATTACATTAAAGAAGCAAATGATTTGGCTTCAGGAAATCTTGGGCCCCGTAAATATTTTGCGGGCGGCGTTTCCAAGTTTGATATGAGCGAAACGCCTTTAGAGGAAACAACGAATCGGGAAGAGTGCCATCACACGGGAAGTGTATATAACGTCACCATGGCCATGAAAGCCCAAGACCAAAATTCGCCCAAGGTTATTACAGATATCTTGTATCCTGATGCAGATGCGCAAGGGCTGTCCAGGCCAGGTAACACGACATTTGTAAATTTGCCAGGACAAAGGTTGGTGTTTAGATCCTGGCCACAGAGAACAGGAGAGACTTTTTCAAAGCAGGAGATGAAAAAATTTAATGATCCAAATTTCAAATCAGAAAGAATTGCTCGGATGTCTCCAGACAGGGTCCTTTCTATCAGGCAATCTGTTTATGATCGGTCTGAAGGCGACGTGCAGATTTGGGCAGTTATTAAAGACGTTCAAGGCAGAAAACATTATTATTACTTAAGGGGGAAAGACACAACCGCCATGGAACAGCCTAAGGAGTTGATGCCAAACATATCAGATTTAGAGGCCAAAGGAGCATCTTTTATAGTGTCTTTGGGCAATCAGGCTGATTTGATGGGGAATTTTACTGTTACCTCAGAGGGGGATAGAT
This sequence comes from Candidatus Omnitrophota bacterium, assembly GCA_015233375.1. Classification (GTDB taxonomy): domain Bacteria; phylum Omnitrophota; class Gorgyraeia; order Zapsychrales; family Fredricksoniimonadaceae; genus JABDGZ01. Next base: position 1,819 of record JADFXW010000127.1, read on the forward strand.
GGAGATTCTTTGGAGCAAGCAATGAAGAGATCGAAGGCAATTCATTCTATACGCTTGTTCAATTCAAGGATGGGCACAGGGCTTTGGGGGTTGCTCAGTTTTACAGAGGGCTTGAGGGTCAAATAAGTCGGGTTTCTTTTTCCACAGGAAAAACAAAAGGTTCAAAGGCTCTTTCGCCTAGAAAGGTTGATTTTGTTTTTGTGGCATATCCGTTATTATGGCCAGGGACAAATGCCCATGACCTGCTGAAGAAAGGGTATACGGAAACTTCTGATTTACGGCATCTTTTCAGGTTTCCATTTCTCCAAGGCATGAAGGTGTTTCATGATCAAGTAGCTCAAGATCATGAAAAGTTCGATAAGGCGTTTCGATTTAAACCGGTTGAATTTACGCTCGAATCGCAAGGTGAAACACTTGAGCGTTTTGACTTAGAGAAAGAACTCAATGGTTTTGGATATGTGCAAAAAGAACAGAAAAGTCAAGTATTGAAACCTGGTGATTATTATATTGAAAAGGAAAAGATTCAGATTGTTCTTTTGCCCGCGAGGTATCCTTTGAGCACCTTGGTGGTTGGTGAAAATCAAGAGTTGGCGTTGGTAAGTATTCAGGGAAAAAGCAGTCGGTTAGGGGCTGATTATTGGACTGTTGGCCAATGGATTAAAAGGCAAGTTTTGGCAAGTTATGGTTGGCAGCCTCTGGCTGTCTTTGCGCTTGATAACGGTCTTGACCCTTATATCAAGGAATGTGATTCCAATTCTCCATTGGTTAAAGGAGGGCGTGAAAACTTTAATGCCGCATTTTCTTTTGTGCCAATGACCGAAAACATTCAGGCGGCCATGTCAGCAGCAGAGGTTATCAAGGGTATTCAACAAGTAGGCAGCATGGCAGGGCTCCATACATGGTCAGGGCAAAGAAAATTTGCTGGATCATCAGTGAGTGAGATTGTTGATTTGGCTAATCAACTGCATCAAAATGGGATTGTGCCTGTTTTTGATAATTCTGAGGCCTTGTCGTCTTTTAAAGAAGCGCACCCTGAGGTTTTGGCAGGGTGGTTTGTTAGTCCAGATTTAAAAGAGGGGATTCATGAAAAGGCGGATTTTGTGGTGGGTCTTGATTATTTGTCTGGGCATACCATTGAGGCTATCAAAAGAGATTATCCTCAGGTGGCTGTTATTAATAGCATTGACAGCAAAGATAATGTTATGGAACGTGTGGAAAAGACCGTTCAAGCAAAAGCGGATGGGGTCCAATTAAAACCGATGAAAGATTTTGTAGAAGGACAAGAATTTGAAAAAGAAAAGGACACTCTCAAGGATTTACGTGCACGGTATCCGCATCTGATGATAGTCGGCGCCGGTGGTATTTTTGAACAAAGGTTTGTGAATGTCAAAAAGATGGGGATTGTCCCGGCCTTGGCGTTTCCTTCTGCGGCGGAATTACCCCAGAAGGCCCGTGGATATAGAAAGATGGCGGATGAAATTAATTTTATTCCTCTTTTGGCGCATCCGGATATGCGTGAGGAGGATATTCCTCAAGACACTGATGTGTTGATGATTCTTGGCAACGAGGATCTTAATGTCTTTGGAAAAATACTTGAACTTAAGAAAAAGGGCATTGGCAGATATCTTGTGATTGCGGGCGGCATGGGACGATTGACGCAGGATTTAATTGCGGCGGCAGCAAGGGAACACTATACGGCTATAGGAAACAATGAAGCAGAGATGATCCGATCAATCATGATGCAGATGGTTGAAGAATATATGGCAAGAACAGAAAGGCAAGAGCGTATGGCGTGGCAAAGGGTTTTAGATGATTTGAAGGATAAAAATCTCACAAGGCTGGAATCAAAATCTGCTTTTACCGTTGATAATTTTAGGAATTCAAAAGAGCTGCTAAGCGATCTTTTGCCCCAACCAGGCGGAAAGCCGTTGAGCATTCTTTTTATCCAAAAGCCGATCCAGCAATTAAGGACGAAAGGAAATTTTTGTGCTATTTTTGAGCGAGAGATTGCTCATAAACAGGTCAAGGGGATAAGTTTCACCATAGATTATGCGCCTGATGACAAGATGAATGAGGAAATTGTGGGAGAATTGTTTAGGATGATTATCCATGGACAAAAGGGGGCTTGGAAGGTTGATGGAGGGTATGGTGCTATTGCGGATCATCTTTGGCAGAGAGCCGCATCCATTTTTGAGGAGATGACAACTGCTGCAAAAGATAAGTTAGCTTTAGATTTGTGGAAGAACGCGTACAATATTAATAAAACGGAAGCGCCTCATCTTATGGAAGCGGCTGCTTTCATGGAGGGGCTTACAGGGGGCGCGAGGCATTTGGCGGAAACGATTATTGCTCATGTGCGAGATCGAGATTTATGCGATCGTCAGGGGATTTCAGTTTCAGGGATTAATGCCGCAATGGCAAACGGTGGTATTGATTTTAATAAGATACAGGTGAAACATTCAGGCCACCCAATGCATTGGCAATTTGATAAAGCGCAATTAAGCGCCTTGGAAAAGGATAGTTTTGAGGGTTTAAGTCTTTTTGTGGTTAGTGTCCAAAAAGCAGCAAGTCCTTTGGAGTTGTTATGAGCAAAGAATTAGTGTTTATTCTTGAAGGCCCCTTCTTTTTGTTATAGACTAATAAGGTTCTTTCGTGTTTAGGGCGAAAATCGTGGGCTTAAAAGTCCGCAGTGCTGATGAATCTTTAATAAAAAGTAGCGGACATTTCTGTAGCCATAGGCCATTCGCTTTAAACGTTTAATCTTGTTAT
>JADFXW010000128.1:0-2407 GCA_015233375.1 Candidatus Omnitrophota bacterium
CAGTCATATCCACATCAAGTCCTCTGGTCATAAAATAGGGCCTGTTTCGTTCATAGGCGCGGTATAAGGTGGATGGACCAGAAGCAATATCCAAGACCTTGATTTTTCCCCTTTTAAATTCAGGAAAACCCTCTCCACTTAAATAGTCTAAATTAGCCAGGTTCGCAAAAAAGGAAGCCTTATGTTCCACGACCCTTGTATACAATTCTGCTATTTGGTTCCATAACTCTCGACGTTCTTCGGGGTCTCTGGCCATGGCCACCTGGCCAATCAAAAGCCTCATCTCTTGCAATAAAGACAACTCATAATTGGTCATGGACACCACATTCTCTGTAGATTCCTTGAGCTTTTCTATCAAACTTTTGTCAATACTGTAAAAAGCCTCTAAAACTTCCCGGGTTAAATTCCCTTCTATAATCATTTCAGCCAATATGTTTTTAAGGTTTAATACCTTTGCCTTCTCTGTATCAATAGATTGCGGGGTATCAAATTCAAGGCTGATAATTTCTAATTTCTTCCCTGGCCTGTTACGCTCGTCATCTCGTCGATGAGCGCGGTCAACCGCTTGCTTAAAGGTGGATGGTTTCCAGGGATAATTCAAGAAAATGATACAATCAGCCTGTGTCAATTCAACGCCAAGCCCCAAGGTGGCGATAGTGGCCATCATCACATGGGCGTCTTTTCTTTGAAAACGGTTTATTTCGTTCTGCCGTTGTGCGTTTAAGACCGTGCCGTCCACATAGGCCAATCTTTCATTTCCCACCAACGCGGCTAAACGGCCCCGCACATTTTGTAAAGGTTGACGATAGTTGGAAAAAACAACAACTGACTTGCCCTCACCCACACGCCGGGCAATCAATTCTTCAAGGGCATCAAATTTGATAGAATCCGCGCCTTTTTCAAATAAACCCGGGTCCAGGGCTGTTTGTTCCATACGGATTAATTGGACACTTCGAGCCTTTCTTTGGTCATCATCGTCAAGGTCTTGTTCTTTTTCTTCTGCCAACTCTTCTTCATCTGTCCATCGAACGTATTGACGATCAAATTCATCAGGCATGCTGGATGCCTTTTCATAAATGGAAACCTGCCTGCGGTAATCTCCGGGAAGTTGAATCTCCTGGCCATTAATCCGCATCAGGCCATGGACTGGATCAAGATGGGCTATCACTTCTTCCTTGAGCGGCAGCCCTGTTAAGACATCACCTTTAAGCCTTCGGACCATCCTGGAAGATATATAAGAATAAAGCAGCGATAAGCGGTCTAACTGCTCTTTACCAAAAAGTGTTGTAAACCGCCTTGCATCTAAATGCGAAAAAAGGACCTCCTCTTCACTTGTCCCGCCGCGGGCTAAATATTGTAATGGCGCAAAAATATCCCGGGGCCTGTTTTCTAAAGGCGTGCCAGTCATAATCATTTTATACTCAGCCTCCATACATCCCTGTCCTTCTAAATCACCATAAACCGCCTTGGCCGTATCCGTTAACCGATTTTTTAATAAATGGGCCTCATCCAGAACAAGAAAATCTGTCCTTAAAGGGGGCGATTGATTATCTTTGCGATACCCCAACAGATGAGGCAGTAATTCATAATTCATCAGGATAACCCGTTTCCGCTCACTCGCAGGACGGGCATGGGTCATATAAGAAAACCCATCCCTTGAATGAATATATCGTTGAACAACAACATTGGGTTTATTTCTTAAATAACCAGGCACGCTCAAATCCCCAATAATAACAAGTTCCAGGGGAACTTCTAAATGCTTATGCATGTCTTCCATCCAACGTCCCATAACAGCTTTGGGAGCCAAGACCAACATTTCCTCCTTGTTACTTAATAAAAATGAGGCCAAAGCCTGTAAGGTTTTTCCAAGCCCCATTTCATCTGCCAGCATAATGCCATGCAGATCTAAAACCCGTTTCATGGTCATCAATTGATAAAGGTTCATCGGCGTTTTAACCCCTAAGGCCCTTAATTGGGGTTGATAGGCCAATGCTTCCTGCGCCTCCTTAAGCATCTCTCCAAGCACTTCCCTGGTAATACTCCCTTTCTCTTGTTCCATAGTCATTTCAAGCATCAAGTGCGCGTTTTCACCTAAATAGTCCTCTGAAAATTCCTGGTAATATTCCCTAAAGAAATATTTCTCCTCGAGTTTTCGGATAAAACCCTTAGCTTGTTGTCTGACAATCTGGCGCAAGCCCTCGTCCATCTCTTGAGTACGCAGATGATTTTCAATGGCAACGCCCATTTCTGAAATATCCTGCTGCGTTATCATGGGCTCTTCAAGAAGCCGGGGCAAACCTTCTTGGCGTTCTTCATCCTCTTTCAAGCCAGCAGGCCTAAGGATATCCATACCTTCCTGGGGCACTAACAACTCATTCAAATGGCTTTCAATGACCTTTTTAATTAA
>JADFXW010000128.1:2429-4538 GCA_015233375.1 Candidatus Omnitrophota bacterium
ATCATATTTCCCTTGTAACTGGGCCCCAACCAGCCCCCACAGCAAGTTTTTAATGTCTAATGAATATCGAGCACAGAGCCCACCCAAATGATCCAGGAACACATCTAAAACCTTATTAATTTCCTGACTAACCTCCGCTTCCTTATCATCCATGGTTTTGGCAACCCATTCATTATCTTTCTTAAACCAGGTCACCTCTACCAAACCTTTGACCGGATGCCTGCCCTGAAAACTCATCGCCACAATGTTCCCTTGGGCCTCAAAAGTCTTAGCCACGCATCTAATGCCTTTGACCCCAAAACCCATCCGATGTTTTCGCACCTTTCCCTTTAGTTCACCGGGAAAACGAAGAACAAATTGGAAATTCCCGTTTTGTTCGTCGACAAAATAATCCATATCAAATTGTTCATCCTCTCCAAGAGCAATCGTCTTCCCGAATAAATTTTCATCACTCGTAGGTCCAATAAATTTTATCCATTCTGCCTCTGCATTAAAAATACGGTTCCTGCGTCCTTCCCATTCTCCATGAAGCCCTGGCTCCCAAACAGACTCCACAACTTCTTGATTTTTATACCCCCTGAATTTACATTTAACAACGTTACCCGCATCATTATAGGTCAACCCCACACATCTAATCCCTGTAACATCAACCCCCATTTTATGCTGCCTTCTGACTGCTTCTAATTCACCAGGGAACCGGAAGCTTTCAAACCGGCCGTGTCTATTACCAGCTAACTCTCTCATTTCAAATTGTTGCTCATCAAGCAAATCTACCGTCTGTCCTTTTAAATCCAATCTAGACCTTATAAAATGATCCCATTCTTCTTCAAAGTCAACCTTCTTACCTTTCCATTCCCAACCCTCCTTTTTCCAAACAACCTCAACATCTTCTCCATCCTTTTGCCCCCTAAACCTAAACGCCACAATGTCACCAGAAGAGCCCTAGGTCTTTGACACACATTTAATATTTAGCACCCCTTCTCCCATACCGTGAGACAGTCTTTTCCCTTGTTCCTGGCCTGGAAACCTGAAAGGCCTTGCAAATTTCATTCCAGATATCAAATCACCCATCTCAAACTGTTTTGGGCCGGTAAGATTAATGGTCTTCCCCCATAAATCCCTGTCATCGGTCCTCCCCATAAACCTTTCCCATCGCCATAAAAGAGCTTCACTCGTCATAGCCATATCGATTTGGACATGAACTATATCAACAGGCCCGGCTGTAGCCTCTAAATAGCGCATCTGGTTATCATTTTGAATATCAATCATTTGAGCCTTGTCTGAAAGCCCTTCAAAATTTTCCCCTCCAGAAAAATATTTTCTAATTTGGACCTCATGTGTGGCTGGCAGGACATCTTCTTTAATACAGCTATAAACACCTTTTTTAAAAGCTGTCAGGTACAACTGATAAATGGATTCAATATTAGAGGAATGTTGCAGATACCCAATCCCAGCAACCTTATTTTTATCCGCATACACCTTGTCCAATACACTTGCCCTTATTTTTTTCTTGTACCAGGTAGCTAAAATAAGAGAATAGTAAATTTGACGCAATTGAGCAAAATTCTGCCCCTCATTAACCTCTTTTTCGATTTTAGGAAGGATGATATCTCTGGCGATTGTTGTAGAGACGCGATTTATCGCGTCTTTATGATGAGCCGCCATAAATGGCGTCTCTACGTTATGTTTTTGTAACGCCAAATAATCCTCCTCCAGCATCACCTTCAAGCTTGCCTCAGACACAAAAGCCGCCCTTGTTTTTGTATTTTCATAAATGACCGCTTTATCAGGGACTATCCATACCTTATTAAAGGTGTTCACAGGAATATTAGTGGTCCCGTATTTTTGAGAAACTTCCTTGTATATCCGTGTCCAAAATTGATGACCAATTTTATCGTCTGGAGACATCAAAGATGCTGTCATTTGCTTGAGCGTATAATCCTCAGCCAACAAATCTCGCCCCATTTCTGTTAATCCAAAACTTTTGGTGACAATTTTATTTTTCTCATAAGGAGACAAATTAACCCAAAGCTCATTTTCTGGAACTGTCAGGCTTGCCAAAAAATATTTAACCAGTTTATGGGCCTCATTTTTAAGTTGTTCGTCTGA
>JADFXW010000129.1 GCA_015233375.1 Candidatus Omnitrophota bacterium
TGGCCAAGCCGTCTAACGTCTTGAAATAACTCTAATCCCTTGACCTGTGGAACATTGCCTTCTGCATCCAGAACGACTGCGACCGCTTGATTGTTTTCATGCTGGCTTTGCACCGCAGCTCTTACCCTATCAACATCTCTTAAAAATGCCGTATCTCCAGCATGCTCTGCTAAAACGGATGAATCTGCATTAACAACCACGCCTCTACGCAACGCCTCGACTACTGCTGCACTATTAGCCCCTAATCTGGTCCTTATCAAATCCATGGTTACGGAATCAGAGGCCATGATAATGACTCTATCTCCCTCTTCAACCGCAGCACGACTGTCTTTTAACTCTCTTAAGAAATCCCCATTGGGATCCACCTTCTTCCACTCTGCCATTGACACAACACCATTGGCCAAATAAATTCCTCGAGGCTCCCCATTAGGCAGCCTGATATCTTTAATAGAAGGAGCTGTAAAATATAATTTTGTAGCGCCGTGTTTACTGGCCTGAATTGGAAAAATAGCTTGTATTGGACTTTCATCCGCAACATAGTCCCCGTTACTTATCTTGGTCACTCCAAAAAGATCGTGCCCTGATAACAGATAATTAATGACAGTTGTCTTATCTTGAGGATTAATTGAACCATTATATCCCTTGCGGGGAGTCGCAAATGCCCTGTTTGGATTATCAGTATCTGTACCTGGAATAACTTGGTATAGACTATCTGGACCGTTCATTTCAGAAGGCAATGGCGCTCTAGGTGTTAAAATTTGAAAATGATTTGTTAAATTTTCATGCACATCTCCAGGCCCAAGCCCCCAACCAGTAAAATTACGATGAATGTCAACTGTTCCAATAGCTGCTCCCTGAGGCGTATTCCAAAAGTCAAAATGGGTAAACCCGAGCCTTAAGAGGGTCTGGCTCATGGAATCATCAACAAAAGCCCAGTGGCCTTGAGAAACTTCCTTGATATACCTGCCGTCCCCTATCAATACGTAACGACCACCAATTTGAACTTGTTCCTGAACCCTAGACTTTGTGAGCGTTGCCATTGTATCTTTAGAAACGTGTGCTTCTGTTTGTCCTTGCGCCTTGGCTAAAGCAGCCTCGCTTGTTTTAGGATCAATTAATGGATTAAGTCGATACCTTCCCTGATGTGTTGGGTCCTCTTCAAATACAGTCCTGCCATCATCTAATGTTGCATTTGATTGAAATCCCATCCTTTTTAAATCATCAATTGAAATCGTATACCCACCAACGGTACTAGCGCGCATATTGGTAATATCATGATGTTTGGGTTGACCGATAGACTGGAACAGCCCCACGCTCACTAAATTATATAAGCCCTGGCTTGCCGCTTCTGCCGCTTGCCCATTAATATAACTTGGTGTCCAAAAGGTCTGTGGGTCCAGGGATTCGAGCTGTGAAATAATAAATTGACGGTGTAATTGCTCATCTGTTAATGGCGCTGTATCATTACCCGCAGACAAAAACCTGCCTAAAGACTGCTGTGCACTGCCCTTTCCACCCTTATTATTCGCCTTCATTGATTTCCACTGATTGTCAAATTGGATGGCCCAATCTGCTGTAACTCCAATCATTTGGCTTTGGGTATCCACATATTTTGAAAAGGTGTCAAAACTGCCCCATGTGCCTGTTAAGGCATAATTGAAATAAGCAGGTTTCATTCCAAAATCCCAGAAGAACTGGGAGACCACCCATGGGCTATTTCCTGCCACTTGTTTCTCAACAGTTTTTCCATCAGGACCAATCTCTGTCCTTGTAAGGTTGTTCAACGTCAATACTCCTGTCAACATTCTCTGAAGAAGAGATGGCGGCTTAAGAAGAGCACTGGTTGCTGCTTTTATTTCTTGTTGTTGTCGTTTGTCCTGCTTTAGGGCTTCTTGAGCAACAGCAACACCTTGTTGGGCTTGAGTTTTTTGCTGTGTCAGCCCGTCAACCTTGGTTTGAGCATTATTGACTTGCGTCTGCGCTGCGGTGACTTGAACCTCAAGAGCGACAACTCTTTTCTCAGCTTCATCGACTGCTCTTTGGGCCTGCTCAGGCGACACGTCACCATAAACAGGTCCATCTTGTGAAATTTGACCCAAAGCTGTCCGTGCCGCAAATAACGCGCCTTGCTCTTCCTGCAAATGTCTTTGTGCTATTTGGAAATCAGCTTGTCGTTGTGCCAATTCTTGCTCTGCTTGAGTAAGAGATCCCTGTGCTTGGTTTAACTGAGTTGTACTCTGATCTAAAGCGGCTTCATCTTGTTGCCTTTTTTGTTCCGGATTACCAGCGTTTTCCATATCATTTTGAACACCTTGGGCTGTTACAGCTGTATACGTTCCCTTGCTTGTCAACGCCAAAATCCCGAGATCAAGTCCGCTTTCCACAGTCATGGCTAACATATTAAATTGGGCTAATTTTGAATTATAGTTATATTGATAGGCTGAATCAGTTTGCGCTTTATTGGCGTCGTATTTGCCGACTGCCATATTCCCCAACTCTGCCATCCCAACAGAAAGAATACCTTTGACAGCAGCTGCCATCAGCGGACTAAAGCCCGCCTTGGCCGCTTCGTCCTTTTGTTGAGGGGGCTGCATAGATTCTTGATAAAATGCTGCTGCAAGACCACCAATAGCGCTGCCTATCCCTTCAGAAAGAGCATTTGTTGAGGCAATGCCCTTGCCATTGCCTGAAAGTGCTACCCTGACACCCATGCCAACAGCTTGATTAATCAATGCTGGTATCATGTTTTGTACTAAACTATCTAAAGATAGTGGTGACGGAGGCGGTGTTCCAGGTGTTGGTGTTGCTGCACCTTTATCTTGACCCGGTGGTGTAAAAAATTGTGATACGCTTGGGCCAAAGGCTTGCGCAATGCTTGGCAACACAACACCTGATACAACCGTATTAGCTATAGCGCCAAATCCCTGCTCAAGTATCTGATTGGTATCACTGCATTGCTTGGCATTAGGATCTGTGCTTGCTGGACAAAATAGGTCTTGCATCATCTGGCTAATTTGTAATGACGCCTCAGCCTTCAAGGCACCAAATACAAGACCTACACCAAAAGCCATTGGTACTTGTTGCCATGCCACTTGCGCGGCGCTTTGAAGACTAGCCGTAGCAATACTGCCACTCGCTTGGGCCATATTTGCAGTATCCGAAGCTTCCGCAGCACTACCCATCGCCCCAAGACCCATGGTCATTGCTGTTGAAAAGACCTGTGATAAAATAAAAGCTTCTTTAGCATTACAAGTACCCTTCATGGCGCACAAGGTTGTTAAAGTTTTTGTCAGTTCACCTAATTGCATTGAAAAACTATCCAATGACATTGCTAACAAAGCCTTAGGTAAAACGTCTGCCGCAGCTTGCGCAGCCTTGGCTACAAGTGTAGCCACATTGACGCCTGTGCTAACACCATTGGCAGCAGCACCAACCCCTGCGCCAACACCAACCCCTGCGCCAACACTAACAGCCGCTTCGCCAGCAGTAGCAACGCCAACACTAGTGTCAACAGCCGCGGTGGTCAGAGTACTGGCGGTCTGGGTAGCAGCTGCAGCTGCCTTTGCTGCCTGAAGGGCTGAAAGATATGCCCCGACAAAGGCAATTACAATAGACACAATCCAGATAATAATTTGCATCATCATCTGGCCAGACGTAATCAAGCCTGGCAAGGAGCTTGATTTATTACGCCATTTGTCGCCCCACACAAAGGCTTGGAGGGCTGGGGGGATGATTTTGAACTGGATTCCCGCTTTCGCGGGAATGACTGCAAAGACAAAACCATCCACATTCTTTAAGAAATCTTTTGCTTCAACAATACGCGGAAACCCTAGTTCAGAATAATAAACCTTGCCTCCTACGGCTTTGAGGACTGTTACAAAATGTTCATTCTTAAAATGGGCAATAAAGGGGGTTTGTAATTTGAGGACGTCCCTGGGCTCAACCTTCATTGCTTCATAATTTAAACCTAAGGCTTTGGCGGACTTGGTCATCGCAAACAGTGTTGTCTTTAATTTAGGCTCACCAATCTTGATAATGTCTGCCATGATATCTACAGACAAGGTCATCACTGAAATCTCTGCCAAGGAACGCTTGATTCCATGCGCCTCCAGGACATCTTTTAAAGCGTAGACCCCGCAATTAAGAACATTCAAATTGGGCGTATTGAGCCAATAGGTGATTTCTTTAATCCTCGATTGCGAGAAAACTGTTTTTGTATCAATCTCAAGAGTGCTTTTGGGGGCAATATTTAATTCGAGACGAAGAGGCTGTTTATTTTGAATCTGATTAAGTAAATATTCGACACTGCCTGCAACCTGGGCCTGAGGCCTAATGGCTGGCATTTGAGCATCCAGCATGGCTGTGCTCATCGGCAAATTTTTGTATATAATCGACGGGTTATACCCAAACGCCCAACTGACCTGATCCGG
>JADFXW010000012.1 GCA_015233375.1 Candidatus Omnitrophota bacterium
AGGGCGTTGTATTTCTGAAATATTAGAAAAGATTGGCGGAAAAAGGCAACCGTAGTTGAAAAAAAGACTATTAAAGCTTATGTCTAACTGGTGTTATAATAAACTCTATGTCCGATCGATTTATCCGAATTTATAAGAAATTCTACCTTGATGAAGTCAAAACCCATCTGTTGACCTACGGGGCTTTATCCGGCACTTGTGCTAACTGTAAGCAGATGGACCTGAAAGTTGACACTTCCAATTGCCCTGAGTGCGCCACAGAGTTTAAGTATATTGCTTTTCAAAATATCAGGGACCATATGCCTAAAATGCTAAGGATAGCCCAAGAGCATCCTGATATCATTTTTGTGGACTATGATGATTTTAAGCGTCTTCTTGGCGAAGAGAAAGCTAAAGGGATTTTAGGATGATTAATCAAGGAAGACTGGTCGAATGCCTGTCCCAATTATTAAAGATCAATTCTGTCAATCCTCCAGGCAACGAAAAGACAATTGCAGCGTATACGGCCCGTGAATTAAAAGCCATGGGTCTCGATGTGAAGGTCTATTCTTTTGCCAAAGACCGGCCCAATGTCGTGGCTACTTTAAAGGGATCGTGGCCAAGGTCGAAGGCCTCAAAAGAAGCGCTTTTATTGACCCCTCATTATGACACCGTGCCTTTTGGGGAAGGATGGACAGTCAATCCTTTAGGGGCTCTGATCCGTCAAGGCCGCATTTACGGCCGGGGTGCGAGTGATGACAAAGGTAATTGTGCTGTTGCGATGGAGGCCTTGTCTAGTTTGGTTGAAGAAGGTTTCAGGCCCAAAAGAGACATCGTGTTAGCATTGACTGCTGATGAAGAAACAGGGAGCAAGCTTGGGATTATCCCGTTATTAAAAAAAGGCATCTTAAGGCCCAAGGCAGCTCTGATTCTTGATTCTGAGGAGTTTGATGCGATCATTGCCCAAAAAGGTCTTTTGCATTGCAGGGTCCAGATATTCGGTAAAAAAGCCCATGGCGCCTATAATTGGCTTGGGGTTAATGCGATAGAGATTGCCTCTCGTGTTATCAATCGCCTCAAAGAGCATCAGTTCCAATATAAGAAACATCCTCTTTTAGTTCCGCCGACGAAAAATATAGGCACAATCAAAGGTGGGGACAAGGTCAATATCGTGGCTGATTTTTGTGAATTTTCTTTGGATTTACGTTTTTTGCCGGGTATGAATCCGCTGAAGATTCTCAAAGAACTTAAAAATATCATTTCTAAAGAAACCAAGAATTTTAAGTTGATGGTGGATGATCTGCAAAAGCCTTATGAAATAGACAAGTCTCATCCATTGGTTAAAACCTATGTAGACACGTGTCGTCGGAATGGTTATAAGGCCCAATTAAAAGGAAGCCAAGGGGCGACCGTCATCACCTTTTTTCAAGAATATGGTATCCCGGCTTTTTCAACAGGCTGGGGGAGTCATGGGGTGATTCATGCGAATGATGAGTACGCAAAAATTAAAACCTTGTTCCAAGGTTCACAGGTTTTAGAGGAGTTTATCAAGGCCTATGACAATCAAGAATAACAATTTCTTTTGTGCAACGTTGTCAAATGCTATCATTGCAAGGAGGGCTCAAGCCCGACGAAGCAATCTTTTATGGACGCTCTTATTTTGTTGCCTTTTTGTCCCTTCATTAGTTTTTGCCGAAACCATTCATTATACGATTCATCAATTAGGTTTTAATGGCAAGGCTAGTTTAACCATGGCAGGTCCCAAAGAGTTTAAAGGTTATAAGACCTTATTGATTGTGTTTAGAGCAAAGGGTACGAATTATTCAGATGAAGAGGATATTTATGTAGACCCCAAAACGTATAAGCCTCTTTTTGTGGAGCGTGATTTTAATTTAAATATTTTTGGTCAAGGCAAGACCCTGGAAGATTATGTGACCACAAAAGGTGAAATTCATATCACCAAGAAGGATGGAGACAGGGTCACTGAGCAAATCATTAATAATGTAGGAGCGGTGGATAATATTTATGGATTTATCTTTCGTTACCGCAAGGAGGGGACTTTTAAGACAGGTGATCATATTAACATGACCCTGCCGACCAGAAATTTAGAGTTTAAATTCATTGGCCATCAGCCGCTTAAGATAAACGGCAAATATTATGATAGTCTTTATATGCAAAGTGAGCCCGTCAGGTATAAAATCTGGTTTGACAGCTCCGCGCACAAATGGCCGCTTCGCATTACAGGCTCTTATGGTTTTATCAATTCAGTGATGACCATGACAGGTTATGAGGAACAAATTAATGATGCTTCCAGATAAACGAGGTTATTTTGGTGATTTTGGTGGTCGTTTCGCCCCTGAGACCTTAATGGCTGTTTTAGAGGATTTAGAAAAACAGTATCAAGCCCTTAAAAAGGACAAAGGTTTTCAAAAAGAGTTTCAGTTTTATTTAAATGAATACGCAGGCAGGCCAACGAATCTATATTTTGCCAAAAGATTAAGTTCTTATTTAAAGAGGCTTAAGGTTTATTTAAAGAGGGAAGATCTCCTGCATACAGGGGCGCATAAGATAAACAACACCTTAGGCCAGATCTTGGTGGCCCGGCGTATGGGAAAGACCAGGATAATTGCAGAAACAGGCGCAGGTCAGCATGGGGTCGCTACGGCAACAGCGGCGGCCTTATTTGGTTTAAAATGTATCGTGTATATGGGCGCTTTGGATGTGAAGCGCCAATCCCTGAATGTCTTTCGTATGAAATTAATGGGTGCTGAGGTCATCCCTGTTGAAAGCGGCTCAAAGACGCTTAAGGATGCGATGAATGAAGCCCTGCGAGATTGGGTTACTAATGTGAAGGACACATTTTATATTATTGGGTCTGTGGCAGGTTTTCATCCGTATCCTGTGATGGTGCGTGATTTTCAATCCGTGATTGGCTCTGAGGCCAGGCAGCAATTCTTAAAGGTTGAAAAGAAGTTACCTGATTATCTAGTGGCGTGTGTGGGTGGGGGCAGCAATTCCATGGGTCTTTTTTATCCTTTTTATAATGACAGCAAGGTAAAGATGATTGGGGTAGAGGCCGCGGGTTTAGGCCTTCATACAGGGCATCATTCAGCGACCTTGAATAAGGGGACGGTGGGTGTTCTGCATGGCAGTAAATCAAGGTTACTACAAGATAATGACGGCCAAATCCAGATAGCTCATTCCATAGCAGCAGGTCTTGATTATCCAGGTGTGGGGCCTGAGCATTCCTATTATCAAGCCTCTGGCCGTGCCGAGTATGTGACGATCACAGACAAAGAAGCGGTTGAAGCGCTGAAATTACTTTCAAGGCTTGAAGGCATTATCCCGGCCATGGAAACGTCCCATGCGATCGCGTATTTAGAAAAATTAGCAAAGAGGGTCAAGAAAACATCATCAGTCATTGTCTGTTTATCAGGCCGAGGAGACAAGGACATGAACCAAATTTCCAAATTTATTTAATTGATTCCCCCTCTTTGCGAAGCGATTAAGGAGGGGGCACAAGGGGGAGTTCATTAACAATGAACCGTATCGAACAAAAATTTAAATCATTAAAAGCGAAAAACAAAAAAGCCTTTATCGCTTTTGTGACCGCCGGCGATCCTGGTTTAAGGAAGACGGAAGAGATTATTTTAGCGCTAGAAAAAGCGGGTGTGGATATTGTGGAAATGGGCATCCCTTTTTCTGACCCAATGGCTGATGGCCCAACCATTCAGGCCTCTTTTTTAAGGGCCTTGCAAAAAGGGGTAAAGGTACAAAATATTCTGGATACCGTCAAGCGTTTAAGACGTAAGACTGAACTGCCGATAGCTTTCATGATGTCTTATAACCTGATTTTTCATTATGGCCAGGAGCAATTCATCAAGGCCTGTAGGGCCGCCGGGGTGGATGGTCTTATAGTGCCGGATTTACCGCCTGAAGAAGCGGTGGACCTGCGGGCATTAGCCAAGCGTCATGATATCTCCATGATATTTTTTGTGGCCCCCACAACAGTTGAGGCGCGTATCAAGGCCAACACCAAAGCATCAACTGGTTTTATTTATTATTTATCGTTAACAGGGATTACAGGCACACAAAAGGCTGTTTCATCGTCAGTGGTCAAGCATATCCAACATATCAAGCGATTTACAGATAAGCCTGTTTGTGCTGGTTTTGGTATTTCAACGCCTCAACAGGTCAAGGAGATAAGCAAGGCTGCTGATGGGGTGATTGTAGGCAGTGCTATTGTGAAGGTGATAAATCAAAATAAAGGAAATCTCCCAGCCGTCATCAAGTATGTTTCTTTCTTGGTTGATGCCTTAAGATAAATTTATGCGTCGAGTCACTCAATTATCAAATCAAGTCCGTATCGTGTCCAAAGAGCTTAAGGATAGAGAGAGTGTTTCTATTGGTGTTTGGATAGCAGCAGGCGGCCGGTATGAAACAAATGAGAACAAAGGCGTTGCCCATTTTTTAGAGCACATGGCCTTTAAAGGCAGTGCTCAATACTCCTGTGATGAGATAAAACAATGCGTTGAAGGTGTGGGTGGTAATCTTAATGCCTTTACCGCTGAAGAAGAAACCTGTTTTTATGCCAAGGTTCCGTCCTTTCATTGGAAAACGACCTTTGATGTGTTAGCTGATATTAGTTTCTTCCCAAAGATAGCTCAAAAAGACTTTGAGAAGGAACGTCAGGTGATATTAGAGGAGATCAAGATGTACCATGATCTGCCTCAGTATTATGTGGGCGAGCTTTTAGAAGAGCTGTTATGGCCAAATCATCCGTTAGGCCAAAGCCTTTCTGGTTCAATACAGACCGTGAGTCAGATGACGGTCCATCATTTAAAAAATTTTAAAGGTGTTTATTATGGTCCTCAATCAACAGTGATTGCTGTTTGTGGGGGTATCAAGCATGAAGAGATAGAGGGTCTTGTTTTAAGGAAGCTGGGAGGTTTAAAGCCTGTTGTGCGGCCTTCCTATATTCCGGTGTTAAAAGATAATATCAAGCCTTCGGTGCGTTTATATACAAAAGCCACTGAGCAAACGCATTTAGCCATCGGGTATTTGGCTTATGAGACCAATCATCCTGATTATTATGTTTTAGCCTTAATGAGTATTATTTTAGGTGGTAATATGTCCAGTCGTTTGTTTAATGAGGTCAGAGAGAAGCATGGTTTGGCGTATTCCGTTTCCAGCGGCATTAAAAGTCTTAATGACACAGGTGTTTTTATCATAAGGGCTGGCGTTGATAATGGTAAGGTGTTTGAGGCCTTGGGTTTAATTCTTAAGGTATTGGCCAAACTAGTCCGATATGGCGTTAAGGAGGATGAATTTAAGCGTGCTCAAGAGTATTATTTAGGTCAGTCTTTATTAGGCCTCGAGGATACGATGGACCAGATGTTATGGATGGGATCTGGTGTGATAAGTAATGATAAGGTCAAGAGCATGGAAGATGTGGTCAAAAAAATCAAGGCAGTGACCATGGATGATATCAAGCGTGTGGCTGCTGATATTTTAGATCCAAAAAACATCCACCTGGCTCTTATCGGGCCGATGCACGAAAAACAACAGGAACAGATAAAAAGTCTAATAAATATTTAAATTGCATAGTGAGGTTTATGGAGACTTTAAAAAGTTTTTTCCGAAACGGGATATTTTCGCCGTCGTCTACGGTTTGTGATAATTGTTTTCTAAAGTATCCTTAGTATATTTGGAAAACAATTATCGCAAAGCCTTGACGACTTTTGGCGAAAAATCCCTTAATGTTTCGGAAAAAATTTTTAAAATCTCCATAAACCTAACGTGGTTAAAATCTCATGTCATTAAACACTTTTAAATCAGATCCATTAACTCCATGCCAATTCACCTCCGTTGGTCCTTTAAAAGGCTCGAAGAAAGTGTACGTGTCCTCAAAAACACGTCCTGACATCCAAGTCCCTTTCCGTGAAATCGAACTTTCTGACACCGTTGATGATAAAGGCAACCATACGCCCAATAAGCCAATCAGACTCTATGACACCTCAGGCCCGTATACGGATACATCCACAATCATAGACATATCCAAAGGTTTAGCACCTCTTCGTCTTAAATGGATTTTAGAGCGTGGTGTTCAGTTCAAGCGAGGACCTGTCGTGACCCAGATGCATTATGCCAAGCGCGGCATCATAACGCCTGAGATGGAGTTTGTGGCTATCCGTGAAAATTGCACGCCCGAGTTTGTGAGAGATGAGATTGCCCGTGGCCGGGCCATTATTCCCGCTAATATCAATCATCCTGAAATTGAGCCCATGATTATAGGCCGCAATTTTTTAGTGAAGATAAATTCTAATATTGGGAACTCAGCGCTAGGTTCCTCCATCCCTGAAGAAGTAGAGAAGATGATCTGGTCCATCCGCTGGGGCGGGGACACTGTGATGGATTTATCGACGGGTAGCAATATAAAAGAAACCCGTGAGGCCATCTTACGCAATTGTCCAGTCCCGATAGGCACAGTCCCTATTTATCAAGCCTTAGAGAAGGCGGGCGGTGTCATTGAAGATTTGACCTGGGACATTTTTAAAAGCACCTTGATTGAGCAGGCAGAGCAAGGTGTGGATTATTTTACTATTCATGCCGGTGTTCTTTTAGGTTTTGCGCCTTTGATAGCCGCACGGAAAACAGGTATAGTTTCTCGAGGTGGTGCTATTTTAGCGAAGTGGTGTAAGGCGCACAAAGAAGAGAATTTTCTTTATACTCATTTTGAAGATATCTGTGAAATCATGAAGGCTTATGATATCTGTTTTTCTTTAGGGGACGGCCTTCGTCCGGGTTCTATAGAGGATGCTAATGACCAGGCCCAATTTGCGGAATTAAAGACCTTAGGCGAGTTGACCAAGATTGCATGGAAGCATGAGGTCCAGGTGATGATAGAAGGCCCAGGCCATGTGCCCTTGAATAAGGTCAAGGAAAACATGGATAAGCAAATAATCATGTGTCATGAAGCTCCGTTTTATACGTTAGGGCCATTGGTGACAGATGTGGGTGCAGGTTATGATCATATAACCTCGGCCATAGGTGCGGCGATGATAGGATGGATGGGCACTGCCATGCTCTGTTATGTGACCCCAAAGGAACATTTAGGTCTGCCGAATAAAAAGGACGTGAAAGACGGGATTATTGCCCATAAGATAGCCGCGCATGCCGCGGATTTAGCCAAAGGTCATCCTGGTGCCCAAGCGTGGGATGATGCGATATCCAAGGCCCGTTATGAATTTAGATGGAGGGACCAATTTCATTTAAGCATAGACCCACAAACAGCCCAGGAGTTTCATGATGAAGCCCTGCCTGAAGAAGGATCTCAATTATCCCATTTTTGCTCCATGTGCGGCCCCAATTTCTGCTCAATGAAAATAGCCCAGGATGCAAAAAAATAAAACAGAAAGAGTCCATTTCCCAGGGCTGAACGGCTTAAGGTTTATCTCCGCAGTCATAGTCGTCATACATCACCTTGAGAAATCGTGCATCGTTTCACCGAACCGTTATTACGCCAGGGTCTTCCTTGAGAATGCTGGTTATACCGCTGTTACCTTCTTTTTTGTCATTAGCGGGTTTCTGATCACCTATCTGCTGCTGGTTGAGAAGCAGAGGTTCGGTATAAATATCAAATATTTTTACATAAGACGTATCTTAAGGATCTGGCCCTTGTATTATTTCATCATATTTCTCAGTTTTTTTTCTGATACATACGTTCATACCTGAATTCCCTAAAACCCTCTTTTTTTATCTTATTCTTTTTCCTAATATACCTTTTGTCATGCATCTTCAACCCTCTCTCAGCCTACAATTATGGTCGATTGGAGTGGAGGAGCAGTTCTACCTGATCTGGCCTGTAATGCTTAAGTTCTCTAAAAAGAGATTAGTGGTTAAATTTCTGGCCGTAATCGCAGGCACGGTCTTTTTGAGGAAGATATTCTCGCTATTGACCGTTACTTACGGGCTTCCGAGGGAAGTGACGGATTATGTCGAACGCTGTCGATTTGATTCTATGGCGATAGGAGCCTGCGGAGCCTATTTGATATATTATGAGAAAAAGAGGGCCCTTAAGATACTGTATCATCCTTTGATCCAGATAACGGCAATCCTGTTGCCATGGTGTGCTACATGGTTCTGCATGCCGTTTCCACTCGACGATACTGTTTTTTACAGCCTGTTTTTCGCGATCACCATATTGAACGTGACCTCGAACCCTCACTCCTTATTGAAGTTGGAAAATAAATCACTGGATTTCCTCGGTAAAATATCATATGGGATATATTGCTATCATCTTATCGTCCTGCATTTTTTTGTTATATATATGAGAAAATATTTCCAGATCGAAATGCCCGTTATCAATGCCTTGGCCATGTATGCCTTTGTTTGCACAATGACCATCATTGTTTCTTGCGTATCGTATCTTACCTTCGAAAAATATTTCCTTAATTTAAAAAGATATTTCTGTTTAGTCGATAATCAGGGGGCCAGGTTTAATTAAAAGCAGGACTGAATTCTTTAATGATGTTCAAGAGTTTTTGATGGCAGTTTTCGAGGTCATTCAAGCATTTTGTGCGGTATTCCAGTGATTCTTCAACCATCTGGGGGAAAAGTTGACGGTAGTATTCAATACCTTCCTGGAGATTATTTTTAAACTCCGTGAAATATTTGATTTTACTCTCATTTAAAGATTCGAGAGACCTGAGGATGTCATTTTTCAAGTAATCCAAATACATGCCTAATTCTTTAATGAACATATTAGGACGAGGGGTGTCATTGAGTAAATTGGCCCGTCCATAAATATGGTCAATCATTTCTTTTAAACTCGCCACCTTAGAAAAATAAGCCAGATTAGGTCCAGGGCAGACCGCGGTAAAGCCCGGGATATTGGTAGAGATACAATAATTAATGACCGCAGGTTGTCCTAAATCATGGCAGATACAAGCCTTGGCGATGATATCATCAAAGCGTCGTTTATATTCAGCTTCATTTAATCCAAGTGCGTTTAATTCATCAATTTTTAATTTTTGGTATTGCCGGCCTGCGGTACAAATACCCTCGTCTGTAAATTCGGTGTTTGTGGCTAAATGCCCTTTGTGGCAAGCGCTGCCAGGACGGCCGCGCATCACGTTTTGTCCTTTTTCAATATCACTTAATGAGTCTTTAAGATTATTGAAAGGAACGCCTAAAGGCGAGACATTACTGACGTATAAATCTTGTTCACCCGCGCGGGCTAATTTTTCCAGGGTGATAGCATCCACATTGGTGGCTTCGGGACAGAGTAAGAAAGGGGTGGCCCAACCAGTGGTATTTAAACCGTAATGAGTTCGTAAGAATTTATCTTCAAGGAATGTTCCAATGCCTCCTTGGGCCGTGATGTGAAGTTCATGAGGCTTAGGGAATGTCATTTTATTTTTAAGTTTCAGGGCCTCGTTATAAATTTTATGTAATTCATCAGTTAATTGCTGTCGTTTTGTCCGAAATTCTTCCAGGATAGGTCCCATTAAAAAGCCTTCAGTGGCAAAGGCATGACCTCCACAATTAAGACCAGACTCAATACGGTATTCAGAAATCCATAATCCTTTTTTAGCGAAAAACTTGCCCTGAACAATCGAAGAGCGAAAATCACTGACTTTTAAGATAATCCGTTTTTTGATATCACCGGTTGCATCTGCATAAAAGTCTTTAAATTGTTCCACATAGGTATAAAGCCGTCTATTAATTCCAGCAGAAAATACGATAGCGGATTCCAAGGAGCTTTTCGCATACCCGCGCAAGGCTGAAAGGGCATCAGAAAATTCTGCAGGCAACAAGGCCCCTTGATTATCGAAATTATTTCTATCAAGTTTAGTCATGATGTTAACGTTAATATCACCGGCTTTGATGGAATCGCGAAGGTTTTTTTGTAAATCCGTTTTAAGTTTGGGGTCTGGGCATGAGAGCATATGCCGCCATGCGGCTTTAAGCACAGAGTCTTCGGGCAACATTTCAAAGTATTTAGTGATTTCGCTGCCAGGTTCAAAAGCAGATTGTTTTAATTCAGAAAATTGGCGTTGAACAATGCGGTTAACCAAATCAAGATACGCCGTGATACGCCGCGCGCGGTAATCCTCATCGTGTGTCGTTATAGGGGTATAGGTTTCTTTTTCTTGTTTGCAGTAAAATTCACGCATTTGTTCAATCAGGGTATCGTCGACCAGGGAGATGACAGAATCAATGCCATAACGCGCCACCTTAACAGGGGTGTCGATAGAATAAGCCGTGCCCATGACCGGGATATGAAAGGTATGAATAAGGTTTTTCATCTGTGGGTCTAGTATACGCTAACCCGGCTAATAATCAATTGATATTTAGTTCTTTACAGCTCCAGGTTTTCATCGTTGACAAGATTTAAATTTTCTGTGATATTAATGGAAATTTATGAGTCCTATCTTTTATACAGAATTAGCCTGTCAAAGTCTTGACTCTCAAGTATTGGATGACGCCATGTGTCAGCGCCTGTTATCTGACCCTTCCCTTGAAATCCTTGCGCTTTTAGAGGCTGCGTTTAAGGTCAGACAGACCTATTTTGGCAGGGTTGTGAATATCCATATTTTAAATAATGCGCAAAATGGACATTGTCAGGAAGATTGCCAGTATTGTGCGCAAGCCAAATCATCAAAGGCGGATATTGAAGAATACGGGATTAAGCCTGACGAGGAAATATTGCGTGAAGCCAGAAGAGCGTATTCAAAAGGAGCTTCTTGTTATTGCATGGTGTATGCAGGTCGAAAGGCCTCATCAGCGCGTATTGAAAGGCTCAAACGCATTTTAGTCCAAATCAAATCTGAATTTCCTGATAAAGAGATATGTGTCTCAACCGGTTTTGTGAGTGTTGAAGGCGCCCAAGAATTAAAAAAAGCAGGTCTTTCTCGTTTAAACCATAATTTGAATACTTCTGAAGCTTATTATCCTCGCATTTGCACCACCCATACCTTTCAAGACAGGCTTGACACTTTATTAGCAGCCAAGAAGGCAGGTCTTCAAGTATGTTCAGGTGTGATTATTGGCATGGGTGAGGATATCACAGACATTATTGATGTGGCTAAGCGTTTAAGGTTCTTGGAAGTTGAGTCAATTCCTGTTAATTTCTTTTTACCTATTGCAGGCCAGCTACGGCCTGAGCAAAAAGCGCCTTTGACTCCTGATTTTGTGTTAAGGGTATTGTGTTTGTTCAGGTTTTTAAATCCCAGGGCTGATATCCGAATAGCGGCAGGGAGGGAGCTTTATTTGCGTGCCATGGAAGTGATGGCTTTATATCCCGCCAATTCCTTATTTTTACAAGGGTATTTGAATGCCAAAGGGGCTTCAGATGAGAATACTTTAAGAATGATCAAGGATGCAGGCTTTACCATAAAATCCGAGCAAAAGGGGACAGTCCCCTTTTTGGGGACAGGTTCGATGGATTTAAAAACCCTTTCAGAATTACGCCCAACCCAGTAGTTTTCTCTAGGGAATATTTCTTTGATTGTTCCGATAAGCGCCGGATGACGGATATTCGGAAAAGCTTCTGGACAGCGCTTAAGAAATCTGATATAAAAGACATTCATTCTTATGACTCCAGGCCTATGTTTGCCAGGTTCAGTGGTCATGAGAGGGAAGATTTAAACACTTATATCATTGCGCCTGTAGCTCAACTGGATAGAGCATCAGTCTACGGAACTGAGGGTTAGAGGTTCGAATCCTCTCAGGCGCGTTTTAATCATGAATCCTGAGCCTCAATCCATAGATAGTTTTACCCTTATCTCCGCTTTGGCAGATAGGCTTGATACGCCATTAAAATCTGTTTCAGCCCGCATTAAGAAAATTATTAATGAGTACAAAGATAGAGACTTTGAATATATCTCTTACAAAGATTTTAAGATCATTTTTTCTACCTTAGAACAGTTAGAACATCAACTGGCGCATTGTTCTCAAATAACCAACAGAATGCTGTATGTCGGTAAAATTCGTTCTCGTCTTGAGAAAGACAGCTGCCAGATTAATGAGGTGATTGTTCATATGGCGGATGATTTAAAGCAGCAGTTAAATTTTGCCCGCAGCAAATTACATTTAAGATTGAGTCAAAAGTTGCCTATAGTGGCCTTAGGTCCTGTTGAATGTCATCAAATTATCCATAATGTTATTATGAACGCTATTGAGGCAATGCCTGTTGGTGGGGTTATTAAGCTCAAGACATCATTAAATAAGACAGGTGATTGTGTTGATATTGAAGTCTCAGACCAAGGTGTTGGTATTTCCCCAGAACATCTTCCTAAGGTTTTTGAGCCTTTTTTTACCACCAAAAGAACTGGGCCTGAGCAAAGCGCAGGCCTTGGTCTTTCCATTATTTATTCCATTGTGGATGCGGTCGGCGGTAAGGTTCATATCAAAAGTTCTTTAAGAAGCGGCACAACGGTGTTGATTTCCATCCCAGTTCTTCTGCGAAGTTAATATGCTTAATAATGACGAAATATTTATGAGAGAGGCCATCCGTCAAGCCAAGATGGCCGCCTCGCAGGATGAGGTGCCGGTTGGGGCCGTGATTGTGCATGAGCGAAAAATCATCGCGCGGGCGCACAATCAAATAGAGACCTTGAAAGACCCAACAGCGCACGCGGAAATGATAGCTATCACTCAGGCCACTAATTATCTTTCATCAAAATGGTTAGAAAAATGTGTCTTGTACGTGACCATTGAGCCCTGTGCCATGTGTGCAGGGGCTTTGGTTTTAGCGAGAATAGATAGGGTTTGTTTTGGGGCCAAGGAACCAAAAACAGGCGCTTGCGGTTCAGTGCTTAATATAGCTCATCACAAGTCCTTAAATCACCGGATTGAAGTATCCTCAGGTATCTTGTCTGATGAAGCCTCTTTTTTGGTGACTTCTTTTTTTAAGAATAAACGTTCAAAGAAAGGTTTTTGAAGCTATTTAAAAAATTGATACACAATTCAATCCTTTTGTGTATAATACCAAAATTCTGAAATTTAAATTTAATATTTCAGGGCCATTAGCTCATCCGGTAGAGCATCTGACTCTTAATCAGAGGGTGGCTGGTTCGAGTCCAGCATGGCCCATATAAAAAATTTCATGTCCTCAAAACCTATAGATATTGATTCCTTAAAGAAAAAAGCGGTGATTTTCCGCCGTGATATTCTTGAGATGCTTGAAATAGCAGGTTCAGGCCATCCAGGCGGTTCCTTGTCTGCGGTTGAAATTTTCCTGACCCTTTACGGGTATCAGCTTCAATTTAAGTCTAATAATCCTAACTGGGAAGACCGGGATAGGGTGATTGTTTCCAAAGGCCATGTTTCGCCTGTGGTTTATACCACTTTGGCGAATTTCGGCTATTTCCCTAAAGAAGAGCTCAAAACATTTAGAAAATTCCAGGCAAGATTACAAGGCCATGTGCATACCAAGGTGCCAGGCGTTGAATTTAACTCAGGTTCATTAGGTCATGGCCTGTCTTTTGCTAATGGCATTGCGTTGGGTGCCAAAATGCGTGGTAAGGATTTTAAGGTATATTGCGTGATGGGTGATGGCGAGCTTCAGGAAGGTTCTGTGTGGGAAGCAGCGATGACGTCAACCCATTATAAGCTGGATAATGTTTGTGCTATTGTTGATTATAATAAGGTCCAGGAAAATGGGCCTACTAATGAAATCAAGAATTTAGAGCCATTAGGTCACAAATGGTCTTCTTTTGGCTGGCATGTTCTTGAGGTGGACGGTCATTGTATTAATTCTTTGAAAACAGCATTTGATGATTTTGATAAGACAAAGGATAAGCCGACTGTTATTATTGCTCATACCATTAAAGGCAAGGGTGTTTCTTTTATGGAAGGCAAAAATACCTGGCATGGTAAGGCGCCTAATAAGGAACAGTTAGCAGAAGCCCTCAAAGAGCTTAAATAAGGACATTTTGATGGATTTAAAACCATTACCTACAAGAGACGGTTTTGGCGAGGAATTAGTGGTATTAGGAAAAACAAATCCTAATATTGTGGTTACTTCTGGTGATTTAGAAGATGCCACCCGCGCGGAATATTTTAAAAAAGAATTTCCTGCCCGTTTTTTTAATTTAGGGATAACAGAACAAGATGTGGTGGCCACGGCCGCAGGTTTAAGCACCATGGGGTATGTTGCTTTTGCCACCTCTTTTGCGGTGTTTCTCACTAATCGTGCGTATGACATGATCCGCATGGATGTCTGTTATAATAACTGTAATGTAAAACTCGTGGCTTCTCATGGCGGGGTGACTGTTGGAGAAGATGGGGCCTCTGCCCAATGTCTTGAGGATTTTGCCATCATGCGGGTCCTTCCCAATATGAGGGTCATCTGTCCAGCTGATTATCTTGAAGCGAAAAAAGCCACGCGAGCCATTACTGAAACCGCAGGCCCATTTTATATGCGCACCTCCAGGGCTCCTTTACCTATTATTACTAAAGAAGCAGATCCATTTATCATTGGTAAAGCGAATGTTTTAAATGAAGGGCGTGATGTGACGCTCATTGCCTGCGGGGTCATGGTTGCAGAAGGTTTAAAAGCTGCTGAAAAGTTAAAATCTGAAGGTATCAGTTTAAAAGTGGTTAATATGCACACCATTAAGCCTATAGATGTAGAAACAATCATCACTGCTGCAAAAGAAACAGGTGCGATTGTGACGGCAGAAGAGCATCAGATCAATGCAGGTTTAGGTTCTGCGGTGGCAGAGGTTTTAAGCCAACATTGCCCGTGTCCTGTGGAAATGGTAGGGATTAAGGACTCATTTGGGGAAAGTGGAACACCGGCACAATTAATGGAGCATTTTGGTCTTAAAGACGTGAATATTATTCAAGCTGTTAAAAAGGTCATGGGTCGTAAAAAAGGATAATATGGTCCAAACAAAATTACACGAAATCGCCCGGCTTGGTCAGAGTTTATGGATTGATAATATTAATCGTTCCATGATAACAGGGGGGAAGCTTAAGGCGTTGATTGAAAAGGGTCTGCGTGGTCAGACCTCAAACCCGTCTATTTTTAAACAAGCCATTAGTGCGAGTGCGGATTATGATGAAAAAATAAGCCGGTTGGCTCGTGATGGCAAATCAATTTTTGAAATTTATGATGAATTAACGATTAAGGATGTCCAAGATGCGGCTGATTTATTTAGAGGTGTTTATGAATCAACCAAGGGATTAGACGGGTATGTGAGTTTAGAAATCAACCCTAAATTAGGCCGCGAGCTTGACCCTCAATTAAAAGAGGGCATTCGTTTATGGAAGAAGCTCAATCGCCCCAATGTCATGATAAAGGTCCCTGCGACGAAGAATGGCATAGGGGTCCTTGAGGGCTTGATTGCTCAAGGGATTAATGTTAATGCGACCTTGATTTTTTCTGCGGAGCAGTACAGCCAGGTGGCTTGGGCCTATATCAAAGGATTAAATCAGCTGGCGAAAAAGGGTGGAGACCTTTCCAAGGTTCATTCAGTGGCCTCTGTGTTTGTTAGCCGTGTGGATACCAGTGTTGATAAACTGCTGGATAAAAGGGCAGGAATGAAGGGGTTAAGAGGCAGGTCTGCGGTGTCTAATGGGGTGGTGATATATCATAAATTCCAAAAGAATTTCGAAGGTCAAGAGTTTAAGGACTTAAAACTGAAAGGTGCCAACATCCAGAGGGTTTTATGGGCATCAACCGGGACAAAAGATCCTCAATATAGTGATATTAAATATATCACGGAGTTGATTTTTCCAGATACAGTCAATACTGTTCCAGATAAGACATTAGAGGCTGTTTTAGATCATGGAATAGCGAAGCGCGCGCTGCCTCTTGATGTGGCTGGTGCTCAAAAAGTCCTTGAGCAATTACGTGATTTGGGGATTGATGTGGGTGTTATATGCCATCAATTACTTGATGATGGATTAACTTCTTTTGAAGTGTCTTTTGATGATCTTTTACTTAGCATCGACGATAAGTTAAAGCATTTGGTTGTTTGTTAGAAAGATTAGAAAGTTCTAATGGAAATAGAGGCCTATTTTTGATAAGCTATAGTCAAAGTTTATCAACATGGGTAAGAATATTTCTTATCTTTTTTAAGGAAGGGGTATCATCATGAACAAGAAATTAGTATTAGCAGCAGCTCTAACGTTTGGTATTATTGGTTTAATAGGCGCTCATGTGGTCAAGGCTCAGGAAGCGGTTGATAACACTCAAGCCGCGGTGGATAATACAGCTGTAGATAACATGGCCGTTGATAACGCAGCAATGGATAATTCTGCACCAGTGACAGAAAATGCAGCCAACACGGATGCTGGAACAAATGCCGCGGCTGTGGATGCGAAATAATTATTAAAGGTATTATTAAAAACCCCTGTGTTTTAAAAAACACAGGGGTTTCTTACGATCAGTTTTACCGATATTGTCATTAACAACATCGGAAATCCCGGTCTTAAGACCGGGGAGGCAGCGAATCAAAATAGCTGTCAAGAGACCCCGGGCTTTAGCCCGGGGAGTGTCATTCCCGTGTCTGCGGGAATCCAGAACCAATATTACATTATTACCCATGAAGCCCTCTACCAAAAAATTCATTTTAATCCTTATAGCATCTGTCGCAGGAATACTGTTATTAATAGGGTTAGGTATATTTATATTTCTGAATACGCAATTTAATGTTTATGAGGATGCGCGATATAAATTTTCGATAAAATATCCTAAAACATGGAAGGTTGTTGTTCGTCCTAATTCAACAGCAGCAGTGGCTTTCCTTCGGCCTAAAGATACGGCGTTGGATATTCTTCAAGAGAATTTTAGTGTGACCATTCAATCCATGCCCGATACGGTTTATAGTCTTGCAGAATTTAGTGATGCCATCAAAAGACAGATGACGGGTATGTTTGAAAAGAGCATTAACATTATTGAATACCATCCCATTCATTGGGGTTGGCGCTCGGGTTATAAGATGGTTTTTCGGGCACCCAAACCTGATCACTTGTGGATGTCTAATGCCTGGCTTTTACGTCAAGACCAGGCATATATCATGGCCTTCCTGGGTGATTTAAACAGGTACAAGCAAGATTCTCTTATCGTCAATGAGATGATCAACTCCTTTAGACTAAAATAATTTTGATTCTTTAGAATTAATATTCCCCCTCTTTGCAAAGCGATTAAAGAGGGGGGCAAGGGGGATTTCTTTATTTTTGTCCTAAATTCCAAAAAAATACTTCTTTTAACAAGCCTATTACTAGGATGGGCCTTTCTTCTTTATGCCCAAACCTCTTTAGATGATTTGAAAACAGGAAATGATTATGCGGCTCAAGGGCATTGGGACCAGGCTATTTATCAGTATACCAAGGCGATTGAGGCAAAACCCCATTATGCTAAGGCGTATAACAATAGAGGGGTAGCCTATGCTTCTGAAGGCAGTATCGAGAGGGCCGTTGATGATTTTACCATGGCTATTGCCACTAATCCTAATGATGCCAAGGCTTATAATAACCGGGGACATGCCTATGCCCAAATGGGCCGGTATTATCAAGCCATCCATGATTATTCCAAGGCCATTGATATTAATCCACTTTATTTTAAAGCTTATAACAATCGCGCTTTAGCTTATATTAAAATGGAAAGAAATGAAAAAGCCAAGGCTGATATGTTAAAAATAGAAAGATTAGGCGGAACAGTGGATACTGACTTAAAAGAAGCCCTTCAAAAGTAGAGACGCCATTTATGGCGTCTCTTATAATCCCATTCTCTCAACAAGAAATTCTTTCATGTTGTGACAGCACAAATAAGGGTTGGTCTTTTTTTGGTGGCCCATGGTATCTGAAGGGATGGGGCCATAATGGTGGCCAGGGTAAATGATTGTTTCATCAGGCAGTTTCATCAGGATATTGTATAAGGAGTTGTACATCGCTTTAGGGTCGCTGCCCGGAAGATCACATCGTCCGCATCCATCGATAAAAAGGACATCTCCAGTGAATAATTGATTTTTAACCAAAAAACATTGGCAGCCTGGTGAATGTCCAGGGGTATGCAGGACATCAACACTTATTTGCCCAATAGATAATTTATCTTTATCTTTGACATCGATAAGTCCTTTAATAGCTGGCCGCATGATAGGTAATTCATATTTGGATATATAAACAGGGACATGGTAAAGAGAAACTAATTTATGAAGGCCATTAAGATGATCAGGGTGAGCATGAGATAAAAAAGCACCGGTTATCTTATAACCTAAGCGTTTGGCTTCCTGGCTTAAGAAATCGATGTCCCAAGCAGGGTCAATAATGACCATTTCCTTGGTTTGAGGATCACCCAAAAGGTAAACGAAATTATTGATGGGGCCTATTTCATACTGTTGGATATACAATTTTGTTGCCATGGCTATATACCATTTGTCATTCCCGATTAATCGGGAATCCATAATTTACATGACATAATTTTTTTTAATTATATAATAATTTCGTAATTAGTCATGTAAATTATAAAGTTAAGGATATTTGGTAAACCATCTGTCATTCCCGCGAAAGCGGGAATCCAGTTCAAACACAACCATTTTTTGTTCTGGATTCCCGCTTTTGCGGGAATGACAAAAGGTAAGTTTCGGGAATGACAATTGGTACAACAATGGGTTGAAGTGAATATTTACATTTGAGGAGGTATGCTATGGCACTTTTAGAATCTATTAAAATCCCATTAGGTACGCCCATACCTGATTTTGAATTAAAGGACGCGTTTGGTAAGTCTTATCAATCTGCTCAACTGATAGGAGAACGCGGCCTGTTGGTTGTGTTTACCTGTAATCATTGCCCTTATGCGATGGCTGTATGGCCAAGGGTTGTGCGATTGGCCCAATATGGCAAGGGTATGAGGGTCAACACCGTGGCTATTAATCCCAATATCAATCCTGATTTTCCGGATGATGCGCCGGACAAGATGATCCTGAAAATTAAGGAATTAGGCATTGATTTCCCTTATTTAGTGGATGAGACACAACAGGTGGCAAATGCTTTTCGTGCTCAATGCACGCCGGATATTTATTTGTTCGATAAAAATAAGGCATTGGTGTATCATGGCCGTATTGATGATAATTGGAAAAATGAGGATGAGGTCACTGTTGAGGAATTAAAAGAGGCCATGAATAATATGGCTGCTGGCCGTGCTATTAATGCGAAACAGTTTCCTTCCATGGGTTGTTCTATTAAATGGAAATGATTTTATGTATCAAAAAATAGCAGTTCCTTTGGATAATTCGACAACGGATAAGGCGATCCTGCCTCATGTGCGTAAGCTGGCCAAACATACAGGGGCTAGCTTGGTGCTGGTGCATGTGGCTGATGGATTTGGCGCGCGGATGCAGGAGAAATTAAATCTTGCAGATTCCCTGGAAATCAAGAATGATCAAGCGTACCTGGATCAGATTTCTATGGAATTGCAAAAAGAAGGATTTCAGGCCAAGGCTGTTCTTGTGCGTGGCATGGAACCAGCTCAAGGGATATTATCTGTTGTTGGGCAAGAAGGATGTGATTTGATTGCCATGGCCACCCACGGGCATCAATTTATTGAAGACATGATTTTAGGTTCTGTGGCAGATACATTACGCCATAGCACAGATATTCCTATCCTCATGATCCGCTCTAGTTAACGTGAGTTCAAACGGTTGATTCGCCCTAATAGGAGAAATACATGGAATTTTCTTCCGAAATTTATTTAGAACGCCTGCTTTTATTCGCAAAACAAGCCGGTGTTATGGCTTTGGATTTGATAGATAATAGTGATCCTGGTCTAAAAAAAGACCTCTCGGTCATCACTCTGGCAGATAAGGCCATTTCAAAATTGGCCCGCGAACAATTAGGTGAATTTTTACAAAAGTCAGGCCATCTTCTCATTGATGAAGAGGTTTCAGGCGATGTTGATAATTGGGATCAAAAGTCCCTTGAGAACACCCCTTTTATATGGGTGTTAGACCCCATTGATGGCACACGACTTTACGCTAATCAAATGCCCCTGTTCGGTATTTCCCTGGGCCTTCTCAAAGATTTAAGACCATGGCTAGGTGTTGTGTATTATCCTATGCCCAAAGAGCTTTTTTATTGCGATGGTCATGACTCCTATTTTCTCCAGGATGCTTTTGGGCCACAAGAAAAGAAGGTAAAGATAACCCGTCAGGATGAAGAGCTTGGTGCTAAATCCATATTTTTCTGTAATGACACCTTCTTTAACAAGTTTTATTGGAAGGACAAGGATTTTCATATCATGATAAATGCGTGTGCCGTGGTCAATTTGTGTTGGCCTGCTATTGGCCGCGGGGTAGGTTGTTTTTTAAGGTGTCATCTCTGGGATTTTGCTGCCAGTTGGGCCATTATCAGATGTGCAGGCCTTGAGTTAAGGAGGGTTTCTGATGGTAAGGTTTTAGAAAAGGTTGAACTTGATTCATTTGATCATAAGCCCATAAGCTGGCGCTTAAAAGATTTTTATTTGGTATCGAGTGAGACTAATTTTGGAAAAATATCTTCTAAAATAGGTAAGTTGCTTGATAAATTAAACCATTAGGTATATATTGTGATTCCTATGTTAAAGGCGAAAATGACCCCTGAAGAGCTTTATGAAAAGCTTAAGAATATTAGGTTAGGCGGCGCGGTGTGCCAGTACTCCTTGCGCAAATGTGCCGAGTATATCCCTTTGATTAATGAGATAAATGAGCTCAAAGAGGCCAAGAACGCTGTTATTTTAGCGCATTCCTATATTAGTCCTGAAATTATTTATGGGGTTTCAGACTTTGTTGGTGACTCATATAAATTAAGCAGAGATGCCTTATCAACCAAGGCTTCAACCATTGTTTTTGTGGCTGTACGTTTTATGGGTGAGACCGCCAAGATATTAAATCCTGAAAAAGAGGTGCTTATTCCAGCAAAAGAGGATGGCTGTACCCTTGCGGATTCAATCACCGCCCAACAGGTCAAAGAGCTTAAAGGACAGTATCCAGATTATACCTTTATTTGTTATATCAATACATCGGCCCAGGTCAAGGCCCAGTGTGATGTCACTGTGACTTCTGCTAATGTTTATAATGTTGTCAAGAATTTTCCTAATGATAAGATTTATTTCTTACCAGACAAGTTCATGGGCCAAAATTTAAAAAATTATTTAGAACATCAAGGGATAAAAAAAGACATCAAGTTTTATTCAGGGACTTGTTATGTGCATGAAGAGTATGGTTTGGATGATATCCTTAAAGTTCGGCTTGAGTATCCTGATGCAAAAATTGTCAGTCATCCAGAATGTAATTCCGCCATTATTGAGCATTCTGATTTTGTGGGAAGCACGGAACAGATGCTGACCTATATGAAGGGCACGACGTCAAAGCAATTTTTAATGTTAACGGAGTGTGGGCTTTCTGCCCGGTTACAATCAGAGTTTCCAGACAAGCAGCTGGTTGGATCATGTACCATGTGTAAGTACATGAAGTCTAATACCCTTGAAGACATATTAAGGGCGCTCAAGAATCCGTCTGTTCATGATAGGGTCATCTTAGATGAGGACACCCGTTTAAAAGCACTTAAAACTATAGAAGCCATGTTTCGCTGGGCTTGAACCTGGGGAATGAGTTATGCATACTGTTAAAGAAGCATTACGTCCGTGGGGAAAATACCAAAAGTTTTACCAAGAAGATGGGGTATGGATCAAGCGTGTTGAGGTCAACCCACAAGGGCGTTTAAGTCTTCAGAAGCATGAGCACCGTTCTGAAAAATGGATTGTTGTCCATGGCAAAGGGCTTGCGATTGTTGGGTCCACAGAAATCCCTGTTGAGCCAGGTTCAGTGGTGGATGTCCCGCTAGGCGCGCTTCATCGAATAGGAAATCCGCATCAACAGCCTTTGGTCTTTATTGAGGTCGCCTGTGGCGACAAGTTAAGTGAAGAGGATATCATCCGCATCCAGGATGATTACGCCCGCCCGTAATTTTATTGATTACTACAATATTGTAAATTTTAATTTAGTACAATGTCATTCCCGCGAAAGCGGGAATCCAGTATTAAAAATTAATTTTACAGTGTACTATTGCTATTGTTTCCTGAATTCGTCCCTATAGACGCGATAGGCTGACCCAAATTTTGGATTTGTCCCGTAAATATACATTGGGAAATGTTATTGTCATAGACATAGATTTTACCAGTATTTTGGTCGAGGAGACCTATACGATCAGAGCCAACGACAAAAGGGATAATGCCTGCATAGCTTTTAGCTTGGGCTTTGCATTGGACAGCCGAACCTAAGCAAAAGCTTAAAACAGTCACCACCACGATTAAAAAAACAGTTAACTTATTCATAGATTTCTCCTTTATAGTGATATAATTAACAAAAATTTAATTTCATAAAGAATTACTTTTTCCCCTCTTTTGTTAAAGAGGGGGTAAGGGGGAGTTCTTTAAAGTTCGTTGTAACAATTTCCAAAGATTATGTCGATCTCACATTATTTTAACAAATTTACGGACATTATATGAAAAAACATGATTTTATTATTATTGGTTCAGGCATTATAGGTTTAAGTATGGCAAAAGCGCTCAAAGACAGGCAAGCGAATGCCAGTATCCTTGTTATTGAGAAGGAAAAGGCATCAGCCCAACATGCGTCCGGGCGTAATAGTGGTGTTTTGCATTCTGGTTTTTATTATACAGCAGACAGTTTAAAAGCCAGGTTTACGGTTGAAGGCAACAAAGCCATGAAGGCTTATGTCCAATCAAAGGGTTTAAAAATCAATAGTTGCGGAAAACTGGTTGTAGCCCAAAATGAGAGTGAGTTAGAGCAGTTAAATGAGTTATTAAAAAGAGGCCAGCGTAATGGTTCTAATGTCCAATTAATTGATGAAGGTGCTGTTTTTAATATTGCGCCCAATGTCCGCACCTTTAAACGCGCTTTACATGCGCCTGATACCGCCAGCATAGACCCTCAAGAGGTTTGTGCGGCTATTGAGGGTGATTTACAAAAATTGGGGGTTGAGTTTTCTTGTAATACGAAATATTTGGGGCATAGTGGCCAGGTGATTCATACAACTCAAGGCGACTTTGAAGGAAATAAAATCATCAATTGCGCGGGTCTTTATGCGGATCATGTGGCCCAGGATTTTGGTTATGGAAGAAAATACACGATGATCCCATTCAAAGGTCTTTATTTAAAATACACCAAGAACAAAACAGATATTAATATTAATGTTTATCCAGTCCCGAATTTAAGAAATCCATTTTTGGGTGTCCATTATACAAAGACAGTGCATGGCGATATTAAAATTGGGCCTACCGCGATCCCTGCTTTTTGGAGAGAGAATTATGATTTAAGGGAAGGTTTTTCGTTTGGGGAATTAGCTGAAGT
>JADFXW010000130.1:0-457 GCA_015233375.1 Candidatus Omnitrophota bacterium
TTTACACCCGCGATAATAGCAGGGATGGCAGTCATGTATACAGACGAAACTAAAGGCGCTGTTCCTGCAGGAATATAAATACCAACTGAATCCAAAGGCCTGGCCTCTTCCTTGAGCATGATGCCGTCATGCCCTTTGACCTTACAAGGTTTATGCATCTGTTTTTTATAATAAGTGGAAACATTATTGATAATGGTCTTTAGATGCCCCACAAATTCAGGCGTAATGCCTTGAAAAGCGCTGGAAATTTCACTTTCCGTGGCCCTTAACTGACGAGTGAGCAATTTTACCCTGTCAAAACGTCTCGTAAATTTAAGAACAGCATCATCACCATTAAGGCGGACATCATCAATAATAGCGCGCACCTTTTCTTCCACTTGCTTTTTACGCGCAAACAAATGACGGTTATACAAGCGGTCCATGTTCAGGCCTGTTTGTTTAATCAATTTCATAGCGC
>JADFXW010000130.1:467-2532 GCA_015233375.1 Candidatus Omnitrophota bacterium
TTTCATTACCTCTTCTTTGAATATTCCTTATGTTCAAGCCTCGCCCATGCTTCAATTACCTGATCCAGGGGTGATGGTGCCATTAAGTCCTAAATTTTCTTTGGCACAATTAACAGGGATAACGATACATCCCAATAATGCCTTGCTTTTTGATTTTTTTATCAATAAAGGAGACCAAAGGTTGGAAGGCCAGGCTAAAAAAGAAGAGTACACCAAACTTGTTAAGTATTTCTTAGCTTCATTGGCTATCCCTGATTTGACCTTTTGCTTAAAAAGATCCGAGAGCTTACGCAACAGTCCTATCTCGACATCTTTTAAAGAACAAACAACAACCCTGACCCCCTTAACATCTTCTGCTGAATTTATCATCTGTTCCACAGAAGCCTTGATATCCTCAAAATAAGCATTTTGTTTTTGTTTTTCATCCTGCTTTAAACGCGCGGCTTGTTCCATGGCCTGTTGGGCCTTACCTTCTTTTTGCAAATATTCATTCACTGCTTGTCTGCCTGTCAGGGCTTCCAGACGACGGATACCCTGAGCCACCGAGCCTTCAGCAATAATCTTAACCGCCTCTATGTCCGCGGTTGAGCCCACATGAGTGCCTCCGCAAAAT
Organism: Candidatus Omnitrophota bacterium; assembly: GCA_015233375.1. Lineage (GTDB taxonomy): Bacteria > Omnitrophota > Gorgyraeia > Zapsychrales > Fredricksoniimonadaceae > JABDGZ01. Next base: position 1,081 of record JADFXW010000130.1, read on the forward strand.
TCTATGGAAACCTTACCCATGGACACAACCCTGACAGTGTCCCCATACTTTTCAGCAAAAAACGCAAGCGCCCCTTTTTGACGCGCCTGTTCAATGGAGAGGACCTCTGTCAGAACATTATCCGATTGACTAATCCACGCATTGACCTTCTCTTCAATCCGTTTCTTTTCCTCAAAGGTCAGGCCTGACGGGTGTGTGAAATCAAACCTCAGTCGATTTTCATCAACCTCGGAGCCCTGTTGTTTCACATGCCCGCCTAAAACATCCCGTAACGCTGCCTGTAAAAGATGCGTGCAGGAATGATTACGCATAATGGCCTTCCGGCGGGCCTCATCAACCTGGGCTGTTATTTGACAACCGTCTTTTATTTGTCCCTGTTCCAGGACGCAATCATGAATATAAATGTCATTGACCTTGCGGGTATTCTCAACACGGACCTTTAGCTTATTATCATCCGTCGTCAAATATCCTGTATCACCCACCTGTCCGCCCCCTTGGGCATAAAAGGGCGTTTTGTCTAAAATCACCTTGAGGCCATTATTCTCAAAAACCTTCAATATTTGAGCCTGGGCCTTTGTTTGGCTGTACCCCAAAAACTCTGTCTTGGGCAAATTCAAAGAAAAGTCCTGGTTTGCGTAAACCTCACCCGTCATCTTACTGCCTTTACGGGAACGGTCTTTCTGTTCTTCCATCAAACGCTCTTCTTCCATCACAACCTTATCAAAAACATCTGCTGAAACAAGCCCTTTAACCAAGGCCCTTGTCACATCCATCGGCAAACCATGCGTGTCATGATACAAGAAAAGAAGTTTCCCTAACTTGATGGAGACATCCGTGGCTTGAGTTAACAGTAAACGGATCTCTTGTTCAAATTCCGGAATTTTTTCTTTATTAAGCTTAAAAACAGACTCCTCAATACGCCTAATAATAGCGGCTATTTCTTTTTCTTTAGGTGCCGATTCTGGATAGGGCGTCTTTAACATTTCAACAACCACAGGCACAAAGGTGTAGGCCAAGGCTTGATTAATCCCGGCTTTAAAAATAATGTTTGCTGCATCTACAATAAGCCTTCTCATGACATAGCCGCGGCCTTCATTAGAAGGCATGACCCCGTCAGAAATACCCACCACCACCGCGCGCATATGATCCGCGATGATGCGGTAATCACGCTCCTTGGCTTGGGCCCCCTGTTTCTTGAAGGAATCTTTGATAACTTTTAAAATCGCGGTGAAATTATCTGTCTCATAATTACTCTTTTTGCCCTGCACCACAGCGGCCAGGCGTTCTAAGCCCATTCCTGTATCAATATTTTTCGCAGGTAACGGCTCTAACACGCCGCCGTCTTTTCTATTAAACTGGGTAAAGACTAAATTCCAGACCTCGGAAAAACGACCGCAGGAACAATCGGGATCACAAGCCTGACCTTTGGGGCATTGAGGATTAAGGCCGTAA
>JADFXW010000130.1:2646-4427 GCA_015233375.1 Candidatus Omnitrophota bacterium
GGATATCTTTATCTCATTGGCCCAAATATCATACGCCTCCTGGTCCTCATGATACACCGACACCCAGAGCCTGTCTTTAGAGAGTTTCATCTCAAGGGTCAAAAATTCCCAAGCCCAATGGATAGCGTCCTTTTTAAAATAATCACCAAATGAAAAATTACCGAGCATCTCAAAAAAGGTGTGATGAAAATCAGTCAAACCCACCACATCCAGATCATCGGTGCGAAGACATTTCTGGCAAGTGGAGGCACGGGTAAACCCATCAAGATGTCCTAAAAACTGGGGCTTAAACTGCTGCATCCCTGCTGTTGTAAAAAGCACTGTTGGATCATCCTTGGGTACCAGCGAATCGCTCTCCATGATCCGGTGCTGTTTAGATTCAAAAAATTTTAAAAACCTTGCCCTGATTTCATTGGTTGTCATAATTTTTCAATAACCTTTTGGGCCAAATCCACCTCAAAGCCCCGACGTAATAAAAAATTTAATACCCTCTTTTTTCTCTTTTCAAAAGAAACAGCTTCAAGAACCTTCCAACGTTTCTGGGCCTGCTCCATCATTATCTGGTCCCAACAAACGTCTTTCGTGCCTTGTTTTAAAGCCTCTTGAATGATCTTGTCTTCAATGCTTTTATCTTGAAGTTCCTGGATAATTCTTTGTGCCCCAAAGCCCATGGACAGCCGCTCATTAATCCAAAACCTTGTAAACCCAACATCATCCAGATAACCCTGAGCGGTCAATTCAGCAACGGTTTTCTCTATATCTGACGCAAAAAAACCTTTCTGGGCCAGTTTCGCTTTTATTTCCGCAGTGCTTTGAGGCCTTACTTTCAAGAACCGCTTGGCCGCTGTTTTAGCATCTCTCATCATTGTTAGACTTGTCATTCCCAAACGAAGCGCGGGAATAAACTTTAAAAAGAACTCCCCTAACCCCTCTTTTAAAAAAGAGGGGAAAAATTTTCCTGTAGTATCCAGTTAAAAAACAAATAACCGTCTTATAACACGCTTTACACTTTTGGTGCTTTTAATTTCTCAATGATCTGCTTTCTTATCTTAACGGCCATTTTCGGATTATCCTTCAAATACTTGCGGGTCGTCTCCCTGCCTTGCCCTATCTTTTCGTTTTCAAAAGAAAACCAGGCCCCGCTTTTCTGAATAATCTCATTGTTAACCGCCATATCAAGGATATCCGCGGCTTCAGAAATCCCTTCATTAAAATAAATCTCAAATTCCGCCTCTTTAAACGGAGGGGCAACCTTGTTTTTCACAATCTTGGCCTTAACCCGGTTTCCAATGATATCTTCGCCAGATTTGATCGATTCAATTTTTCTTAAATCGATACGCACGGAGGCGTAAAATTTCAAGGCACGGCCACCAGTAGTTGTTTCAGGATTACCGAACATGACACCAATTTTCATGCGAATTTGGTTAATAAAAATCACACAACATTTAGACTTATTGATGGCTGCTGTTAATTTACGTAACGCCTGGCTCATCAAACGCGCCTGAAGACCCATATGTGAATCCCCCATCTCGCCTTCAATTTCGGCGCGAGGGGTCAAGGCTGCCACTGAGTCAATAACGACTAAATCAACTGCATTAGAGCGGACCAAGGTCTCCGCAATTTCCAGGGCCTGCTCACCTGTATCTGGCTGCGAGACTAAAAGGTCGTCGAGCTTAACGCCTAAAACCTTGGCATAATGAGAATCAAAGGCATGTTCCGCGTCAATAAAGGCGGCCACACCGCCTATTTGCTGCAATTGTTTGATAACACTCAAGGTCAAG
>JADFXW010000131.1 GCA_015233375.1 Candidatus Omnitrophota bacterium
ACATAATCACATGCCTTTTGGCCATCAACCACGTCTTTGCATGTCATGACGTTAAACGGATAACGGTCCTTGGTCGGTACTTCAAGACCTGTCATCCATGTGTATGTCGTTTCTGTAAAACGGATACGTTTTTTATTTTGAGGCTGGCCTCGCCTTAATCTTTGCCCATGACTACGCTTTTTCCTGTCCTCGATCTCTGCTTCCTCAACGTCTACAATCATATTGTCCTTGGAGCAATGGTCCTTAATGCTCATCACCCATGGATAAAGGGTTGACCATCGACCCTCTTTGAACACCACAATCCATTCCATCCGCACTTCTTGCATCGCCTCAAATATCGGCTGGCCCCCATACAAAGCATCCAATAATAAACAAATCGGAAGCTTCGGAAAATATCCCCGCAATTTGACAATAAGCCGCTTAAAAGCATTAATCTCACAATCCTGTTTATTATAATCACCATCATTCTCTATCCATTCACTGACCATCGGCAAAGAAGTTGGAGGATATGCCTTCAATGGAGGGGATGGATTTTGTCAAGGATGTGACCACCTTGAAGAAATATGTTTGGAAACACCGGGGCACAAGGCGCTATAAGATAGCAGCTATTGATTGTGGGATTAAATTTAATATTTTACGGATTTTAGCGGATTTGGGCTGTGAAACACATGTTTTTCCTGCGCGAGCCAGTGCTGAGGCCATCATGAGCATTAAACCTGATGGCCTTTTTCTTTCTAATGGGCCTGGGGATCCAGCGGTGGTGACCTATGTTATCGACACGGTCAAGGCGTTGCTTGGAAAACTGCCTATTTTCGGGATTTGTTTAGGCAATCAAATTTTGGGGTTGGCCTTAGGTGGCAAGACGTATAAATTAAAATTTGGACATCATGGAGCCAATCATCCGGTTAAAGATTTTCCAGGCAACAGGATTGCGGTCACAAGCCAAAATCATGGATTTTGTGTGGATATCAAAAGCCTGGATACTCATGAGGTAGAGGTGATTCATTTGAACCTGAATGATAAAAGTGTTGAAGGAATTCGACATAAGAAATTCCCAGCGTTTTCTATTCAGTATCATCCAGAGTCAGCGCCTGGTCCGCATGATGCCAGGTATTTGTTTAATCAATTTATCGACATGATAGAAACTTATAAAAATGTCTAAACGCACTGATTTAAAAAAGATTATGATTATTGGAGCAGGTCCCATCATTATTGGCCAGGCTTGCGAGTTCGATTATTCTGGATCCCAGGCGTGTAAGGCCTTAAAGGAAGAGGGTTATAAGGTTGTCTTGGTTAATTCGAATCCTGCCACGATTATGACTGATCCAGAGGTTGCGGATGCGACCTATATTGAGCCTTTGACAGTTGAATTCCTGGAGCGCATTATCTGTAAAGAAAAACCTGACGCTATTTTACCCACCTTGGGCGGTCAAACCGGCTTAAATCTGGCGATGAAACTTTATGAACAAGGTATTCTAACTAAATACCATGTTGAAATGCTGGGCGCTAAATATGAGGTTATAAAAAAGGCGGAGGACCGCAAAGAGTTTAAGGACGCTTGTATTAAGGTTGGTCTTGATGTGCCTAAAAGCGTTTTTGCCTATACTATTGAAGAGGCCAAGCAGGTGGTAGAAACCCTTGGTTTTCCCTGCATTATCAGGCCTTCCTTTACCCTTGGCGGGACTGGTGGCGGGATAGCCCATGATATTCAAGAATTCGAACGCATTGCCAGTTTAGGGATTGAAAGCTCGATGATCCATGAGATCCTCATAGAGGAGTCTATCGAAGGCTGGAAAGAGTTTGAGTTGGAGGTCATGCGGGACCATAGTGATAATGTGGTCATTATCTGTTCTATTGAAAATTTTGACCCTATGGGGGTCCATACAGGCGACAGTATTACGGTAGCGCCTGCCCAAACCTTGACGGATGTTGAGTATCAACACATGAGGAATGCCTCTATAAAGCTTATAAGGGAGATAGGTGTTGAAACAGGCGGGTCTAATATCCAATTTGCCGTTAACCCTAAGAATGGGCGTATGGTTGTTATTGAAATGAATCCCCGTGTTTCGCGATCATCCGCACTGGCTTCTAAAGCCACTGGATTTCCCATTGCCAAATTTGCCGCTAAATTAGCAGTGGGCTATTCTTTAGATGAAATCCAGAATGATATCACTAAGGAAACGCCCGCGTGTTTTGAGCCCACCATTGATTATGTGGTAGTCAAGATCCCCCGTTTTACTTTTGAAAAATTCCCTGAAGCCAAGGATATTTTAGGTATTCAAATGAAAAGTGTGGGCGAAACCATGGCCATAGGCCGCAATTTTAAAGAGGCTTTACAAAAAGGCTTAAGGGGGCTTGAGATTGACCATATCGGCTTGGACAATAAGCAGGACTGGCGCTATATCGAGGAGGACAAGCTTCGCCTGCGCCTTTCTGAGCCCAATGCTTCTCGCATCTTTTATTTGAAATATGCTTTGCAAAAAGGGATGAGTATTGAGAAGGTGGCTGAAATTTCAAAGATTGATATTTGGTTTATTGACCAGATGGCCCAAATTTTAGAGTTAGAAGAAGAACTAAAAGCGAAGGTTGCCGCTACAGGCACGCTTGAGCCAGAAATTTTGCGGCGATCCAAAGAATACGGGTTTTCTGATGCCCAATTAGGAGAGATTTTAAACAAAAGCGAAAAAGATGTTCGAGCCATGCGTAAGGAGGCGGGGATTGTTGCGACGTTTAAATTAGTGGATACCTGTGCGGCTGAATTTGAAGCGTATACCCCTTATTATTATTCTACTTATGAAACAGAGGATGAGGCGCTTATTAATAATCAAAAGCGTGCGTCTAAAAAGAAGAGGATCATGATTTTAGGGGGTGGGCCTAACCGTATTGGTCAGGGAATAGAATTTGATTATTGTTGCTGCCATGCGGCGTTCGCGCTTAAGGAGATGGGGTTTGAAACCATCATGGTCAATTCTAACCCGGAAACAGTATCGACTGATTATGACACCTCGGACAGATTGTATTTTGAGCCATTGACCTTTGAGGATGTGATGAATATTTTTGAAGTGGAAGGGCCTGATGGCGTGATTGTGCAATTTGGCGGGCAAACACCTCTTAATTTAGCGCGCCGGCTTTCTCAAGCAGGTGTTCCTATTATTGGGACAAGTGTTGATTCCATTGACTTGGCTGAAAACAGGGAACATTTTTCAAAATTAATGGATAAGCTTGGATTCAAGCAGCCTGAGAATGCCTCAACAATAACTAAGGAAGACACTTTATCTGCCGCATCTCGTATTGGATATCCAGTTTTAGTCAGGCCGTCTTATGTGTTGGGTGGCCGTGCCATGCGCATTGTGTATGATGAGGATTCTTTGAAATCATTTTTGGATGAGATATTAAGCGTTTCCAGAGGGCATCCTGTTTTGATTGATAAATTCCTTGAAGATGCCCAAGAGGTGGATGTGGACGCGATATCCGATGGGACCGAGGTTTATATCGCGGGGGTCATGGAGCATATTGAAAACGCAGGTATTCATTCAGGCGATTCCGCGTGTGTTTTGCCTCCGCATACGCTTAGCCCTCAAGTTGTTGCCGATATTAAAAACCATGCCCTTCACTTAGCCAAGGCTTTAAAGGTGGTGGGTTTGATGAATGTGCAGTTTGCGGTTAAGAATTCAGAGGTGTATGTATTAGAAGTGAATCCTCGAGCTTCCCGTACAGTTCCTTTTGTGAGCAAGGCAACAGGGATGCCGCTGGCCAAGATAGCCGCCCAAATCATGGCTGGGAAGAAATTAAGCGAGTTTAAATTAATTCCCCCGGACACATTGAAATACACCTGTGTGAAGGAATCAGTATTGCCTTTTAGCCGTTTTTCGGGAGTAGATATTATTCTAGGGCCAGAGATGAAATCAACCGGCGAGGTGATGGGCATTGCCTCAAGGTTTGGCGCAGCCTTTGCTAAATCTCAAATGGCCGCGTATCAGTCTTTGCCTGCGAGCGGGAATGTTTTTATCAGTGTCAATGATCATGATAAGAAAGACCTGGAACCTATTGCGCGCAAATTAGAAGAATTAAAATTTAAGTTAATGGCCACTAAAGGAACGGCGCATGAGTTGCGATCTTCGGGCATTGAAGTGATGATGGTTGATAAAAATTATGAAGGTGAAAATAACGCATTGACATTCATCAAAAAAGGTGAGATAAATCTAATTATTAATACGCCATCAGGCAAGAAACGCCAATCAGACATGCGTGCTATAAGGGCCGCTGCTATCTTGCATAATATTCCTTGTATTACAACAATCCAGGGGGCGTGGGCTGCGGTCAATGGCATGGAAGCCGGGATAAAGGAAGAATTTACCGTAGAATCTTTGCAGGCATTGTATCGAGGGCGGGTGTAAATATATGTGTGGTATCGTTGGGGTCAGCC
>JADFXW010000132.1 GCA_015233375.1 Candidatus Omnitrophota bacterium
TATGTTTTGGATGGCCATGAAGCGAAGGGAACAAACGCAGACTGCCCGGCTCCAGATTTTCTAGAACCTGCTGTAACGGGGTCATCGGACCGATGCGCGGGACCCTGGTCCTTTTAGACTGCTTGGCGGCGTTTAACGCCACTGTTTCAAACCTGGACATCTTTGATTTTATCCTCTCTTCTTTAAAAACAACCTCAGTGCGCGCCGTTTTTAAAGGAATTATCTCATCAACCCCTAATTCCGTGCATTTTTCAATAATAACCTCAAATTTACCTTTCTTAGGTGGCGCGCAGGCTAAAATAAGCTTTGGACCTGTGTGGTATTCTTGTTTAATATGGGTCAAGCGCACCTGAATGGATGCTTCATGAATAGCCTCAATGACCGCATCCGCTTGTTGTGAGAGCCCGTTAAAAATCTGGATACAATCGCCTTTTTTCATGCGAAGGACATCTTTGATGTGATGGATTTCATGGGTGTCACGGATAATAGCGGAACTTTTTGAAAAATCAGTATCTGGGCAATAAAAACGGTACATAAAATTATAAACACTTATGCTTATCGAGGATCGATTTTAACTGAGTTATCAAGGGGGGAATGTCTCGACTGACGACTAAATATATTTTCTCATCTTTCACTTCACCATACTCATGAGCTAAAACATTACGTAGTCCAACAATTTTGGCCCAAGGTAAATCTGGATATTGATGCCTAAACTCAGATGAAACCTCTTTAGCCGCCTGGCCCATGATTTCCAACAAACGCTCTATCGCTAAGCGTAACATTTTATTGTGATGATAATCTTCAAAAGATTTATCGCCAGAAAATGCTACTGCTTGAAGGGCAGCATCATACATATCCCAAATATAGCCTAAATCCCTATCTTGGGGACTCATAGACCACCTCTAAATTCTCATAAATACACTTGCGTTTAATGGGATTTTTTATGGATCCTTCTTCAACGATATCAACTTCTCTCTGAAAAAGCTGTTGTAGTTGCAATTTCATCTCAACAATGTCAAATAAACTCCATTGGGAACCTGGCTTAAAGCCCACCATCACATCAACATCACTATCTGGCTTAAAATCATCCGTCACCACGGAACCAAAAAAAGACATACGAGCAATCCCCCATTTCTTGCAAAAATCAATAATGCGTAAACGGTCAATAGAAATATGAAGGCGGCTCATAGACAATCTGCTTGATTAAAAAGTGGATCGGGCGGGGATCGAACCCGCGGCCTCATCATTGCGAACGATGCGCTCTCCCAAACTGAGCTACCGACCCAAATAACGTTAACCCATTAAGGATCGAATTATACAATAGATTTTGAGATTGTGAATGGATTTTTTTAAACACTGATCCTGTTAGAAGGAATACCTGCAGATTGCAATTTCTGCCTCAATTCCTTGATAAAGGGGACACTGGCCGCAGACCTGATTTCAAGGACCTCGGGGACAAGACCCGGTGTGTTTTTAAACTTTACCAGCATGGCCTTATCAACACTAAATTGAATCCCATGCCCACTGCGATACCTCTCTAAGACCCTCTGACCAGAAGCAAAATCAATACCACCTGTATTATTAATCCCTTCATGGACCATCGCGAAATCTTGGTCCATATCATCGAATACCCCTGGTTGACCTGTCAACATTTCCCAAATATAGGATACGTCCCTTCCCAGGTGTTTTAGATTATCTTCGAGAAAGGCCTCCCACTCGCCATCTCTTTCAATTTCACCTAAAGGGGATATTTCTTTACCGGCTTCGGCAATCGTCTCTCTAATATTTCTTAAATTTTTCATCGAACGAATGCTATCCCTGATATTTTCCTCATTAAATCCTTCAGCCTCTAGATAGCCCTGATCGAGCCCATTTGTAAGAAGATACTCTCTAAACCTTTGATTGTAAAAATCCACATCGCTAGCTTTACACTCTTTTAAACCATCTAATGCAACTAATAAACGATAATAATCACGGACCATTCCAGTATTACCTAATATATTATGAAAAAATCGCCCCGCAAAATGGGCCAATTGAACACGCCTGTGAGATTCATCTTCGTTGACTGAAGAAAAGAATTTGGTGTCAAATGCTTCATCATTATCAATAGCAACAGGAACACCTCCGTCCAAATAAGCTAAATTAAAATAGCCATGGTCCCACATCCTGATACCAATACGAGCAACAAGAATCCCAGCAAAGGCCTTGGCCCTATCCATCTGAAAACCTCTATCATCGTGACTCACAACACGGGTCAAATAATAGCCCGTAGGACTGTCTTCAATATCTAAAGCATCCGCTTGTTGCCTTGAAATACCTCGTATTTCTGCAACATTAACCCCTGCTTGTTTCAACAACAAATAGGCCAGCCTCTCTCTTCTTTTTGAATTCTTGAAACCCCTCGGTCTTTCTCTATCCCGTTCCATTTGCTTTAATATCCAATAATTATTTGTGCCTTGCTCTTGAATAATACCCTTTTGCTCAATCCATAATCTATCTATATTCTTTAACATACTATCACCCAGCTCTTTCGCCCAAGGAAGCTTTTGTCCAGACTCCATCCCTGCATAAAACCGCGTTAAATAATTCATCCATGCCTCTCTAAGATAGGCTCGAATTTTAGTTTCTACAAAATCAAGACCATCCAGATTTCCCAACTTTTGATACCGATCTTTAGTATCATCAGCAGCATCTGCGCCTGATGGAGCGACTTGCACCGCTGGCAAAACCGATGTATTTACTGGTTGAGTTATTACCGGCGTACTTGTTTCTTGATTAACGGGTTTTGCAGAAACCATTAAAGGCGGCTGTGTTTTTTGACTATTTGGGCTTACTTGTAAGGAGCGAATTTGCCGCATTTCATCTTCAGAAACATAGAAGAAAGGAATAAACGTTTTTCCTTTTTCAGTAACTAAATAAATATTTTCGATAGTTTGTCGATTATTATCAAGCAGTACTCCCAACTTAACTGATACCCCATTAATAGAAGAGCTCCCTTCAATACTCGTAAGATGAGGTAAACGAGGCCTTACATGAATTTCCGAGACATCCATTTTCAATATAGCTGCAAGGAGTTGGGGCTTTAATGCTTTTGCAATATTTTCGCCCAAAACCTTTTCAACATTCTCAAGAAAATCGGGCATTCTCATTGTCGTCTCAGGTTGCTGAGAGAATACCTTTAATAATACCTCATTTAAATTCAGGCTTAAAGAGCCAGGATAATACAAGGTTGGATGCGATGTATATCGATTGTAATGTCCTATCTCTTGCATCAATGCGTATTGATTCCTTATATCTTCAGAACAGCCTAATCTCTCATCCAAAGAATATTTTGTAATATCTCCCTTTTGTGCAAGGATTTCATCTATTCCAACCACCATGGCATTAGTCTGTGGCAGGGCTTGGTTTAACCTAATTCTTACAGCTTCATCGTCACCGACTGACGCCCACCCTTTCCTCTCTGAAAGAGACACTTGAGCAAAACTTTCTGGAGTTATAACCTTCATGGCATGAGTCATCGCAAGCTTTGTAAATCCACCTGAAAAATACTTCCTTGGAATCGTTTCATGGGTGTATTTATTAATATCTTCCTTAATATAGTTAAAAACCCCTTTTTTAAAAGCTTGCAAATATCGCTGGTAAATGACCTTATTTATTTTAGGGTCCTGGTCAACGCCCTTTAACCTGGCCTTGTCTGCATAAATCCGACCCAACAGGGACTCTTTTAATTCCTGTTTATACCAGGTCGCTAACACCATCCCGCTATACACCTGCCTTAGATTGGCGAAATTCTCTCCTTCATTGACTTCCTTTTCTATTTCCGGTAACACAATTTCCTTGATAATCCGGGAGGCGAGGCTATGGGCCTTAGAGGTGGCACAACCATTGGCCATACGGCCATGTTTTACCAAGGACACATAATCTTCTTGCAGCATCACCTTTAACCGGCTTTTTAAGATATACGCCGTACTCCCACTTTCATAAACAACGGCCTGCTGAGGCACAATCCAGACCTTATTAAATGTGTTGACTGGTACATCCATCGCATGATATTGGCGAAACGCGTGTTGGTACACCTTGTCCCAAAACTGTTTTCCCAGGCCGTGCTCTGGATAAATCAGGCTCGAGGTTATTTGCTTGAGCAAATAGTCCTGGGCTAAAAGATCCCGCCCCATCTCTGTTTTTCCAAAATCATCCTTAATAATACGATTTTTCTCATAAGGCGAGAGGTTGATAATCATGAAGAAGGCTTCCCCCCAGCCCTATGATGGACTAAATTAAAGGGTATTATGTGTGTGTTAACCCTTAAAAAGGAGGAAGCCAATGGAGAACTATTATGTAGGAATCGACTTAC
>JADFXW010000133.1 GCA_015233375.1 Candidatus Omnitrophota bacterium
ATAAAAAATAAAAATATATCCACTTTCATGAGACGTTGACTGGGCTTTCTTAAGGATTAAAAAAATGATAAAAAGGCCAAGGCATTCAAAAAGCTGGGTTGGATAAAGCCTCGCTTGTTGAGCAGAAAAATAAATCCCCCATGATACTGGCTTGCCATAACAGCAACCATTAAAAAAACAACCGATACGCCCAATGGATTGACCCAAAGCAATATAAGGGGCCGTCAAATCCAACATCTGTCTTAATGGCAATTGATGACGGTAAACGAACCACACCCCTAACAGGGCCCCTCCTAAAAATCCCCCCTGCCAGGCCAAGCCCCCTTTTTGAAGCATCAAGATTTCTAAAAGGTTCTGGCTGAAATACGGCCATTCAATAAACACATAAAAAATCCGCGCACATAATATCCCGCCTAATAAACACCAAAACACAAAATCATAAATGATGTCTGCGGACATATGGTGAGCGCAGGCTTCTCTACTTAAAAGCCATGTACAAACCAGGACAGCTATTGCAAGCATGACGCCATAGCTATAAACTGTAAAAGGTCCTATGGAAAAAAGGATGGGATGCATAGAGGTTACTTTGATTCTGGAATACACCTTAAAAGAATGATTGCCGCACCAATGGTTATCGCGCTGTCCGCCACATTAAACACTGGCCATACACGAAAATCGATAAAATCAATCACATACTTTAAAAAAATACGGTCAATCAAATTTCCAATAGCTCCACCTAAAATCAAGGAAAAAGCCACAATATAAATACGGCTTAAATACGCGCTATGCCGATAATAATAAATATTATAAATTAGAAGACCTGTTAAAACCAGTGGGATAAAAATAAAAACAACACCACAGTCCTTAAACAAACCAAAAGCGATACCCGTATTATGAACTAAGGTGAAATATAAAAAATGCGGGACAAAGATAACCGATTCATTGAGATCCAATAAACCAGAAAAAAAGCACTTTGACAAACGATCCACCACCACAACGGCAAGCACGCCTGATAAAAAAAGAAGAATATCCCATTGGGAACGACGGGCATCTTGCATGATATCCAACCTATCAGCGCCTTTTTGTTTCACGCAGCTCTTGACACTTCATACAATTCTGGGTATGGGGAAGGGCCTTTAATCGGGTCGCTGGAATTGGCTTCTTGCAAGAAACACAGATACCGTAATCACCCTCTTGAATGCGGCTTAAAGCTTCCTCAACTTGAAACAAAAGTTCACGGTCATTGGCCGCAAGCCCAAGAGTAAATTCGCGATCATACATGTCGGTCGCCACATCAGCCATATGCAAAGCATGACCTGAGACATCCCCGCCACGGTCATTACCACTGCCCGTGTTCTCCTCTGACAAATCACGGATGTCTCCTGAAATCTTTTCCTTGATTTCTAGTAAGAGCTTTTTGTAAACTTCAAATTTATTATCATTGTTCTTATCTTTTGTGACCATCATGCCCTCCTTGCTAAGCTTCCATGACTATTTGAGCACACCGCACACATAGACTTGGGTGCAAAACTATTTTCCCCACATCGGTGCGCCAATTCCAGCAACGGGAACATTTAACGCCTTCTGCCGGCAAAATATCTACCTGAGTCTGGGCAAAATATTCACTCAACGCTGCTGTCACTGAAGATGCCTCTTTTAGCTCAACCTGTGAAACTATAAAAATAGACGCCAGGGTATCTTTAAAGGTGCTGAAATATTCTAAATCACGTTTACTGGCGGTTGTGATAAGGACCTTGGCCTCTAAAGCACTGCCAATTTCTTTAGATTTCCTTTTTTCATCCAAGGCTTTTAACACAAAACCACGCATTAAAAGAAGCGCCTCAAAACGCTTTTCAAGCGCCTCATCCCTCCAGGCCTTATCCACAAGAGGCCAATCCAAAAGGTGCGCGCTAAAAGATTGGGCCCCTTCTTTCCGCGGAGAAAACTCAAGCACTTCCTCTGCTGTGAAAGACATCACAGGAGCCAAAACCCTAACCAACGCCTGTAAAATATAATAAAGAACTGTCTGTGCGCTTAATCTACTGTCCGAATAAGCGGGGCAAGTATACAGCCGGTCTTTGAGTATGTCAAGATAAATGCTTGATAAATCTTCATTACAAAAACTATACACGGCCTTAAAAACCTGGACAAAATCATACGCTTCATAACCCTTGTCCATGAGCTCAATCGTCACAGCCAAACGGTGCAGGGCAAAACGATCTAATTCCAATAATTGATCATATTTTAAGAGGTGTTTATCAGGCAAAAACCCGTGCAAATTACCCAATAAATACCGCAAGGTGTTTCGGATTTTACGATACGCGTCGACCAAGCGGTCAATGATTTCTTTTGAGGCCCGGACATCTTCATTATAGGAACTGGAGGCGACCCATAAACGCAATATTTCAGCGCCATGAGTGTCCATAATCTCCTGGGGCTTTATCACATTACCTAAAGATTTTGACATCTTGCGCCCTGCCCCATCAACCACAAACCCATGAGTCAAAACCTGTTTATACGGCGGTCTTTTATCAAGGGCCACAGACGGTATAATGGAGGACTGAAACCATCCTCTATGCTGATCAGACCCTTCGAGATACAAATCCGCGGGTAAAGGAATTTTTAACATCTCATGAAACACCGCCTGATGACTGACCCCTGAATCAAACCAGACATCCAGGATATCCTGGGCCTTTTGAAAATCATCGCCCCCGCAATCAGGGCATTTAAACCCTTCAGGCAACAGTTCCTTCAAGGGTTTTTCAAACCAGATATTACTGCCATGCGACTTCACAAGGCCTGCCACATGCTCTATGACCTCAACAAACAATTTTTGACTGTCCTTGCACCCTTTACAAACCAGTGCCGGGATAGGAACACCCCAGAGGCGTTGACGGGACAAGCACCAATCCGGCCGCGTGTTTATCATCCCTAAAATACGTTCCCGCCCCGCAGCTGGAATCCACTGAACTTCAGACTCAATAGCCGTCCTTATTTGATCGCGTAAATGCTCATGATCCACATTTAAAAACCACTGTTCCGTCGCACGGAAAATAATAGGGTTCTTGCAACGCCAGCAGTGCGGATAGGAATGGACCACGGCTTTCGCGTGCAGAATGAGTCCCCGTTGGTGCAAATCAGCTTTAATGGCCTCATTGGCCTTAAACACATGCTGACCTTTGAAAGGCTCACCTTCTTGGGTAAAAACACCTTTTGAATTAACCGGCATAAGGACCGGCAAATGGCAACGCATACCGGTTTGATAATCGTCCTGCCCATGACCTGGTGCGGTATGGACCAGGCCTGTCCCGTCTTCTTGACTGACATAATCAGCCATGACCACGGGACAATGATCCAGTTTTCCAAAAGGATGAATATAGGTTACTGCGGCTAAATCCCTCCCTTTAACAGATTTAATTTTCTTAATATCGACCTTATTGTCCGGCCCCATTATTTCCTCAAAGGCAAAAACCTGGGCTGACAATTTTTCTTCAAGTATCAAAATTTCATCCTGAAACTCATAACAGCCATAAGAAAATTCAGGATTGACCGCAACAGCGACATTGGCCAGCAACGTCCAGGGCGTTGTGGTCCAAACAACCAGGGAGGCCTTCTTATCCCCTGACAACCCTAAACTTTTCGGATTCTCGACTTGAAAGCGCACATACACGGTAGGAGAAGTATGATCTTCATACTCAACCTCAGCCTCCGCAAGGGCTGTTTCACACGAAAAGCACCAATTGACCGGCTTTAAACTCCGATAAACATACCCTTTCTTAGTCAATTCTGCCAGGGACTTTAAAATCCAATATTCATAATGCGGATCGAGCGTCAAATAAGGATCATCCCATTGACCAAAAACACCTAAACGCTTAAATTCCTCACGCTGAATACCCACATATTTCATGGCGTACTCATGGGCCTTTTGACGAAACACCACGGTATCAAAATCCGCCATCGACGCTTTCATGTCTTTTAATAACTGGTGTTCAATGGGAAGACCATGGCAATCCCAGCCAGGAATATACAAAGCATCAAAACCCTTCATGGTCTTGTATTTGACAATAATGTCCTTAAGGATTTTATTAAGGGCATGGCCTATATGAATATGGCCGTTGGCATATGGCGGGCCATCATGCAAGATAAAAGTCTTTTTGCCCTTGGCTTTTTGGCGGATGGCTTGATAAAGCCCGTTTTTTTGCCAACGCTCTAATATCTGCGGTTCTTTTTGGGCCAAGCCTGCTTTCATCGGAAAATCTGTTTGAGGTAAATTTAATGTCTTTTGGTATTCCATAATTTTTATTTGATATATTTTCCTATAATTAATTCCAAATCCTTTTTCTTCTTT
>JADFXW010000134.1:0-3801 GCA_015233375.1 Candidatus Omnitrophota bacterium
AGATTACAGAGACCGCCAGAGAAATATTTTCTGGGTATTCGTGTTTTTGTAAGAGGGTCAAAATCCTCCTCAATAAAATTAAAAGATCCTTTTTTAAAAGCCTGCACATACCGCGCATAGATTTTTGCGGTTTCTTTTTTGTCACGGATATCAATGCCAGCGGTTTTTTTACTGTTGAAATATACGTGGGCGATCGTATGCCCCATGGCCTTTTGCCGATACCATTTGGCCAGGATGATGGCGTTAAAGATTTGACGGATACGTTCGAAATTTTTTCCTTCATTAATCTCTCGGTCAATGACAGGCAAAATAATATCTTTAAAGATTTGTTTGGCTATTTGATGTTGTTTCCCAAAACGTCCATCTTCGAGCACTGTTTTACGGGAAGCCAAGTAATCAGAATCGAGCATGACTTGAAGTTTGGATTCAATAATAAGGGCAGAATTCCCATGATCATAAACAACAGCTCTTTCGGGCATGATCCAAACTTTATTGAGGGCATTGACAGGGATATTTATTTGGTTTAAAGAACCAGGTATTTGACGGTACACCTCACGCCAGAATTTTTTGCCTACAGGATGGTTAGGGAAAAATAAAGAGGAGGTGAATTGTTTAAGCAGATAATCCTGGGCCAGCATGTCCCGGCCAAGTTGGGTGTGACCTAAAGAAGGGGTAATGATCCGGGTGGCTTCATAAGGCGATAGATTGACCCATAAATCTTCTTCCGGGATGGTCAGTGCCGCAAAAAAATATTTGATTTGCCTGTTCGTTGCTTCTTTAACATTGGCTGAAAGCCTGTCCTGGTAGTTTGAATCTGTGCCAGAATCGAACAAGGCTTTAAACTCGGGTTTATCAATATTTGAAAAATGAAGGCCTTTAAGTAATAAAGGGGTTATTGTTCCTTTTGATAATAAAAGACTTCCTGGTAACGGAAGGCTTGAAAGTGATTGGCTAAAAGAGGGGGCAGGTGAAAAACAAAAAAGCGCGGACAGTGTCCAGCAAAGGATTTTAGACATCAAATGGTTGCGGGTTTTTATCATGCATATTCCTTTTTGCCGTCGACTGTCATTGCGAAGGAGAGACGCGATTGAAGCAATTTTTTTGTCCTGGATCCTGTTTACAAAATTCACATAATTAATTGATGAAACGTCAAGTTTATACCACAATTTCTATATTAAAGCAAACAATAAAATTTTCTAGAAATCCCAAGATCCTTGCATGGAACTCGATTGGGTATAGTTGGTCACCGTGGATTCAAAGAAGTTGGTCTTCTCGCTGTTATTTTCAGCCATGGCTTCCAGGTGTTTATAAGGATTGGTGACCACCTCCTTATATAGTGGGGGAAGCTGGAGCCTCTCGAGCCGGGTGTTGGCCAGCCATTGGGTGTAGTTTTCAGTTGTTTTTTCTGTTATCCCAGGGACATTATTACCAATGATATGGTTAGTCCAGGTTATTTCCTGGGTTACCGCCTCGCCAAACATCTCGATAATGAGTTTTTCGTCATACATCTGAGGGAATTCATTTTTGATTTCACGCAAGATATTGGCAAATAAGACCACATGGGTCAATTCGTCCCGACGGATATAACTTATCATGCGGCCTGTGGCTGTCATCTTGGAGGCATAGACCAGATTATCAAAAAAGGCAAAGCCGTTATAAAAATAGAGGCTTTCTAAAAGATAATTCCCGATAAGTGCCTTGAAGAAATTTTTATCATTCGGATCGTTGTGGAAATCCTGGTAGATTTGCCCGATATATTCGTTGCGCTTAAGCAAAACCTTATCATCCCTCCAGAAATAATAAATGGCGTCCCTTTCTTGGGGCTCAACCACTGTTTCAAGGATTGTCGTATAGCTTTGGGAATGGATGGCTTCTTGAAACGATTGGATGGAAAGAAGCAGGTTTACTTCAGATGAGGTGATATAGTCCGAAAAATGGGGAAGATTAACGGTTTGCAAGCTGTCTAAGAAGGTCAAAAAAGAAATAATGCCTTTATAGGCCCTTTGTTCGGCCGCGCTTAAATTGCGGTACATGGTGGCATCATCTGCCAAGCCCCCCACTTTTTCTGGGACCCAAAAATTTCCAATCATCACCTGATACATGGGTTTTGCCCAGGGGTATTTAACAGCGTTTAAATTAAAAAGACCGGTGATATCGCCTTTGATAATGGTCCGGTTTTGGACATTGTCATTGCCTTGGGGGTTAAATATTTTATTTCGTTTCATAAGGACCTCCGGATTTTTTATCCGCTGCAGCTTGCGCAAGATTCTTCGACCTCGCCGCTCATGCTGCGTAAATAGTATACTGTTTTAATTTTCTGTTTCCAGGCCTTTATGTAGCAGGCATAAAGCTCTGCAGGCGATGTCTTGGCCGGATTGATGAGCCATTCAAAAGAAATAGACTGGTCAATCCATTTGTAAATGACGGAAATCATGTCAATCACATGCGGCATCTCCATGTTCACATATTCCTTATAAAACCAGAAATTTTCTTTGGAAAGATGAGGGGCCACGGTCACAATGGGTGCGATAGCATTAGTCTCCACAAAGAATTTTTTATAAATAGGAAGCAGCCCTGCCGTGGTTCCGACAACAGCGGCCGTCGACGTGTTTGGGGCAGGGGCCAAATGATACGAAAAACGCACCCCGTTTTTTTTGATCTTGGCAATCAAGTCCGCCCATTGAGCAGGCATGGTCGAATTTTTCTGATACCATTTTTCATCATGTCCAAAAAGGATGCCAAGAGACCAGTCACTCTCAGGGAAAAGTGCATAACTGCCGCGTTCCAGGGCCAGGGCATTGGATGCCTGCAAGGTGGCATAGGCGTATTTTTCAAACAAGGAATCCACGTGATCCCGCGCTTCTTGGGACTCATATCCTAGTTGTTGACAGGCCAGGTATTCAGCCAATCCCATAAAGCCAAGCCCAATACTGCGGTATTTTTGGGCTGTTATTTTTGCCTCTTCAATGGGATAAAAATTGAGTGTGATGACATTGTCCAGTATCCGAAGGGCTGTTGGAAAAACGTCATCGATGTCTTGTTGCGTGTGGACACGCGCCATGTTAATGGAGGCAAGATTACAGACAACACTTTCTCCCGGTGTATAGCGAAGAACAAGATCCCCATTTTCCAACGATTCGTTAATAAATTTGGCATCAGTCGTGTTTTGACAGATTTCAGTGCACAATTGGGTCGAGTAAACCATGCCCGCGTGTTTATTAGGATTAGCGGCATTGACGGTGTCCCGGAAAAACACATAAGGCATGCCCGTCTCAACCGCTGTTTTTAAGAAGGTTTTCATCAGGTCTTTGGCAGGGATAACTGTTTTAAAGGTGATTTTGGTGTCTTTTTCACATTCTTCGTATAATTGGTCAAAGGCATGGCCATACAAATCCTCGATGCGTTGGCCTTTTATTTGATGGATTTCATGAGGATCAAAGAGGGTCCAATTTCCCTGGGATTCCAGGCGTCTCATAAAGATATCAGGGATAGAGACGGCTGGAAAAATATCAAATGATTTGGAACGGATATCACCTGTTTCAGTTTGGAGATTAAAAAAGTCCAGGATATCCCTATGCCAAATATCCAAGGTAGGCGATATGGCTCCAAAACGGGCTCCAAGCTGATTTACTGCGGCAGCGGTATCATTGATAACGCGAACCCATGGTATGACCCCGCCCGAAGTGGACTTAACCCCGCGGATGTCCCCACCCTTAGAACGTATATGCCCCAAGTATGCTCCCACCCCTCCTCCAAATTTAGAGATCTGGGCCATGTTCTCAACGGCGTGATAGATCGCAC
>JADFXW010000134.1:3905-4319 GCA_015233375.1 Candidatus Omnitrophota bacterium
ACGTGGCCTCATAGAGTGCGCGGACAAATTCCAAACGTTTCTCTTTCGGTTCAGGGATCGCTAAAAAAAGCGCCACTGTCAAATACATTTCCTGGGGAAGTTCAGCGACTACTTTATTGGGATTGAGAAGATAGCGCTTATGAAGGGCCAACACGGAGGAATAAATATAAGTAAAATCACGTTCCCGGTTAATGAATGATGCGGCCATGGCAATTTCTTGACGGGAATAGTGTTTAAGAAAATCTTTATAATACAATCCTCTCTTCAAATAATCCTCAAAATGCGACTGATAACTTGCCGGCGAGTATAGATCCTCAAGCTTGACCCCTCGGCTGCGGCTTGCTGATTTATACAGTTGCATCACCAAAAGACGGCCAGCGACGGTCTGCCAGGCTATGTTCTGTACCGACAAAA
>JADFXW010000135.1:0-807 GCA_015233375.1 Candidatus Omnitrophota bacterium
TTGACATTCTTGATAGGTGTCTTGGTGCCTTCATAATAAAGACAAGGACGAACACAGGCAAATAAATCAAGGGATTGGCGCAATTGAACATTAACAGATCTAAACCCTTTGCCAATAGGGGTCGTGACAGGGCCTTTAATGGCGGTCTTATTACGACGGACTGACTCTAAAACTTCCTGGGTTAATGGTTGGCCGTATTTTTGTATGGATTTCTCGCCAACCTCATGCACCTCCCAATTGATAGGCACACCGGTTGACTCAACGCACAAGCGCATGGCCTTTGTCACTTCAGGGCCAATACCATCACCTGGTAATAATGTAACTGTATAACTCAAAAAACTCCCCCTACCCCCCTCTTTAAACGCTTCGCAAAGAGGGGGAATCATTAAAAAGAAAAAACCTATTGTTTTCTATTCAGTAAAACCTTCATCTCATTGATGTCCGTTGCCATCGCCAAAACGGTTTGATAATCAATGACATTCTTTTCATAAAGCTCTTTAAGGGATTTATCAAAGGTACGCATGGCGTTCTGGCCGCCTGTCTGGATAGCGGTACGCAACTGCTCCACACCTTTTTCGCGGATCAAATTCCTGACCGCAGGTGTTGCAATCATGACCTCAGGCACGAGCACTCGGCCCTTACCGGAGACCCTGGGTGCCAATTTTTGAGAAATGACCCCTTGTAATACCGCCGAAAGCTGCAATCGCACCTGTTGCTGTTGATACGGTGGAAACACATCAATAATACGCTCAACCGTCTGATGAGCATCAGGCGTGTGCAGGGTCGCTAAAACCAAATGCCCTGTTT
>JADFXW010000135.1:934-4210 GCA_015233375.1 Candidatus Omnitrophota bacterium
GTTTAACCACCGACCTCTTATTCACAAAGAGATACTCAATCGGGTCCTCAATACAAACAATAACACATGTCCGCTCTGAGTTAATCAAATCAATCATGGAGGCAAGAGTCGTGGTCTTTCCTGTACCCGTCGGCCCTGTAACTAAAACCAAACCATTTTGCTTGCGCGCCAAATCCGTGATAATGGGCGGCAATTGCAGCTCATCCATTGAAGGGATAAAAGAAGAAATCCTCCTGAAAGCAGCCTCCACAGAGCCACGCTGGACGTGAACATTAACACGGAAACGATCCAATCCCGTGAGGGCCAAAGAAAGGTCCAACTCTTTATCTTGTTCAAATGTTTCTTTCTGGGCTTCAGACAGAATTCCAAAAATCATATCTTTAATTTGATCACGGGTTAATATCTCTTTTTTAATAGTGACCAAACGCCCATCCACACGCAGAATAGCAGGAGATTTTTCTGTCAAGTGCAGATCAGAGGCCCCTTCCTGAATCGTCAACATCAAAAGTTCCCGTAATTGAGAATTTGGTTCCATAATCATTCACCCTTTAAAGAAAATTCTTTAATCCATTGACCCACACGAGTAATGCCTTCCTGAATACGCTCATCAGAAGTGGCAAAACTAAACCTGATATAATTCGGAGCACCAAACCCGTCTCCAGGGATACCCGCCACCTTCACATCATCCAGCATTTTTTGGGCAATCTTGGTGGCATCCCCCACCTTGGAGAAATCACAGAAGACATAAAAAGCCCCCTCTGGCCGAATATAAGACAACTCTGGTATCTTGTCCAAACATTTCAACATCAAATCTCGACGCTGACGGAAGACCTGACGCATGTTGACAATAGACTCTTCACAGGCCTTTAGCGCCTCAAGGGCAGCTGCTTGGCTAATAGAGGCTGGATTGGAGGTTGAATGATCCTGATATTTCTTGATATATTCCATGACCTCCAAAGGCCCTGCCGCATACCCAATCCGCCATCCTGTCATCGCATAGGCCTTAGAAGTCCCGTTAACTGTCAGGGTTAGATCATAAATCCCTTGACCCAAAGACGCTATGGACGTAAAAACATTGGTATCATAAATCAATTTCTCATAAATTTCATCACTTATCACATAAATATGCCTTTCCACACATATCTGGGCAATCTTGGCTAGTTCCTCCTTGTGATACATGACCCCTGTTGGGTTAGAAGGTGAATTAATTATCAAAACCCTGGTTTTAGGGGTAATATGTTGCCTCAATAAATCTGGCGTGATTTTATAACCACTTTTAGCAGTCGTTGGAATAATCACTGATTTCCCACCAGCAGCCTTGACCATCTCTGGATAACTGACCCAATAAGGGGACTGAAAAATAACCTCATTACCATCATCCACTAAAACCTGAATAATATTAAACAACGAGTGTTTGGCCCCGCAAGAAACAACAATTTGATTAGGCTTATATTCAAGGCCATTATCTTTACGGAACTTCGCCACAACAGCCTCTCGTAATTCTTGGGTACCAATAGACGGCGTGTACTTGGTCATCCCTTTTTCAATGGCCTTGATTCCAGCCTTCTTAATAAAGTCAGGCGTATCAAAATCCGGCTCACCTGCACCAAAATTAACCACGTCATGCCCCTGAGCTTGTAATTCCTTGGCTCGGGCGGTAATAGCAAGCGTTGTTGAACCTACAATGTCCTTTATCCTGCGATTAACACTCAACATTTTAAATCCCTCCTCAGAAGTCAGCAATAAACTCCCCCTAACCCCCTCTTTAACTAAAGAGGGGGCCCCTTCATTACCTCTACCCCCTTAAAGACTTCAAAAAACTAATTTTCTTAGCCCGCAACCAGGCATATACCTGCCTTATTAGCGAGGCTTATTGTTTTGTCTCTATCAATAATCAAGGTTTTGCCGGCTTCAATAGCAAGACACGCGGCTTTAACCAAAGCCATGGCCTTGATAGTCCTTGGCCCTATCACCGGCACATCAAATCTGTTATCTTGATGAGGCTTTGCCGTTTTCACGACAACCGCCTGCCCGCGGGCAATCTTCCCCCCACGAATAATAGCCTGGTCTGTTCCCTCCATGGCCTCTATGGCCACAATGGCCTTTTGTTTGACCACCACCGTCTGCCCAACATCAATACCCCCCATCTGTCGGGCCAGAGCAAACCCAAACTCAATGTCATTTAATTCACTTATGGTGGGCCCACGTTTGGTCAAGGTGCCGCGTGGCGCTAAATATTTATTCAATAAAAATGTTGAATCCAGTAATTTCATCCCCTCTTCTTGAAGCCTGCCAGCCACCGCAGAAAAAATCGTATCTGCCTTTCTGTCTCGAAGGGCATTAGCCAACTCTTGAAAATCCTGGTCTAGTTTCAGGGCAGGATTAAACAAATTATCAGGATTGACCTGGCCTGCCATGATAATCTCCTGGACAGAATTCCCACGAAAATATTCAAATAATTTTCTTAATTCCCCCACCTTGAAATAACGAAATTTATCCACATAAAAACGTAAAAAGCATGAGGTGTCCCCCAGCACTCCTGCGGCAACAACGGTATATCCCTGGTCCTTCGCCGCCCTGGCAAACAAAAAAGGAAACTGTCTATTGCCTGCAATAAGTCCTATGATTTTTGAATTAACTGATGCCACGTTTGGATGTCTGAATAAACTCAATGACCCTTTGGATTTCCGGTTGGGCCTTGAAATGTTCTTGAACTTGGGATATAGCATTGCTGCGATTTAATCCTGAATTAAAAAGGATTTTAAACGCCTGATGCAATGCCCTCTGCACCTCGGAACTATAACCCGCACGCCTTATACCAACGGCATTTAATCCTCTCAAAGTCGAAGGATTGCCATCCACTAATGAAAACGGCGGAACATCCTGGTTACATTTTGAACAGCCGCCAATCATAGACAAGAAACCCACCCGGCCATACTGATGCACCCCTGAAAGACCTCCTATAACAGCACGACTTTCAATAGTGACATGACCTGAAAGCCCCACATAATTAGCCAAGACACAGTCATTACCAATATGGCAGTCATGCGCCACATGGCTGCAGGCCATAAATAAATTATTGTCCCCAATCCTTGTTTCACTTCCCCCCTCAAGGGTCCCAGGATTGACCGTCACATATTCACGGAACACATTATTAGAGCCAATCACCAAAAAAACCTTATCATCCTTTTGGTGCTTCCTGTCCTGAGGAGGACTTCCAATCACCGCACTCGAATATATCTGACA
Source organism: Candidatus Omnitrophota bacterium (assembly GCA_015233375.1). GTDB lineage: Bacteria > Omnitrophota > Gorgyraeia > Zapsychrales > Fredricksoniimonadaceae > JABDGZ01. The sequence goes on from JADFXW010000135.1 coordinate 4,181, forward strand.
GCCGCTACCAATAACCGTATTACCCTCAAC
>JADFXW010000136.1 GCA_015233375.1 Candidatus Omnitrophota bacterium
CCGCTTGAACAGGCTCAACAGATTTATCTTTCAACAAACCAGTAGCCCTATAAAACAGCGTATCAAATTTATTTAACGCTTTGCGGGCCTCAAGCACCTTCTCCTCTGAAAAGTCAATATTACTGGCATAATGGGAAAATAAGAAAAACATTTTAAGCTCATCAGAACTGTATTTGGCCAGGGCATCCTGAATAGTAATAAAATTACCCAACGACTTTGACATTTTCTGGCCATTAATGGTCAAGAGCCCATGATGTATCCAATATTTCGCAAAAGGCTTGTCCGTCAAAACCTCAGACTGGGCGATCTCATTTTCATGATGCGGGAAAATTAAATCCCGACCACCCGCATGAATGTCCAAGGTCTGCGTATTTAAATGTTTCATACTCATACAAGAACACTCGATATGCCAGCCAGGCCTGCCTTTTCCCCAAGGGCTCTCCCATACAGGCTCACCAGGCTTGGAAGCTTTCCACAACACAAAATCCAACGGGTCTTTCTTCGCAGAATCTTTTTCAATGCGCACTGCTTCCATCATCTTATCAATGCTTTGCCCGGAAAGTTTGCCATAATCTTTAAAGGCCCGGACATCAAAATACACATCGCCCCCCGCAATCGCATAGGCAAAACCTTTATCAATAAGGCCTTGGATATGGGTTATCATGATAACAATATTATCCGTTGCCTTAGGCTCCATATCTGCAGGCGGAACACCCAAAGCCTTTAAATCCTCATAATAAAACCGGATCTGTTCTTGACTTATCTCACAGGCCTCTTTTTTCACCTCAATAGCCTTATCGATAATTTTGTCATCGATATCCGTGATATTACGGACAAAATGGACATTAAACCCGCGGAATTTTAAATAATTGCGGACCGTATTAAAGACATACAAACTGCGCGCATGACCGATATGGCATCGATCATACACCGTAACACCACAGGTATACATTTTTACTTCATTACCAGACAATGGAATAAAATCTTCCTTCTTACCGCTTAACGAATTATAAATACGTAGAGACATAGAGCTTTTAGAAACCTTTCTAATAGATACCCACACCTAGACCGATTAAGTTCTGATCTTCTATAAATTCATGCGTGTTTATGGACACTTTAAAAATTTTTTCCGAAACATTCAGGGATTTTTTGCCAAAAGTCATCAAGGCTTTACGATAATTGTTTTCCAAATATACTAAGGATGCTTTAGAAAACAATTATCGTAACGCGTCGCTGACGGCAAAAATATCCCGTTTCGGAAAAAACTTTTAAAGTGTCCATAAACATCACTATCATCCACACCTTGACAGATGTGGAGTTCCGCTTGGTTAAATCATATAATCAATATCATTATCCGTATCCGTCTCTTCAACCCCTGTTTTCTTTTCCAAGGTCTTGATGCGGGCACGCAATTTTAACATATTTTCCATGACCGGATCACTGACATGCAGATGGTTTAAGGCCATATCTATTTTTCGGCCATCCTGCCTGGTAATACGGCCTGGAATACCAACCACTGTGGAATTAGACGGGACATCCTTAATCACCACAGCGTTAGCACCTATATAAGAATTATCACCTATCATAATATTCCCTAAAATTTTAGCACCTGCGCCCACCACCACATGGCTCCCTAAGGTTGGGTGACGCTTACCTGCCTCCTTACCCGTTCCACCTAAGGTGACCCCTTGGTATAAAAGGACATTGTCACCTACAATAGCCGTTTCTCCAATAACAACACCCATGCCATGATCAATAAAGAAATTTTTCCCGATGGTCGCCCCTGGATGAATTTCAATGCCTGTAAAACCACGCGCCATTTGCGAAATCCAGCGTGGAATAATGGGGATTCTCCACTTCCATAACAAATGGCTTATCCTATGCAAAACCAGGGCGTGCAAGCCTGGATAAAAAAGCAGCACTTCCACTGCACTTTTAGCCGCAGGGTCACGGTCCTTGACTGTCTTAATTTCATTAAAAAAGACAACATAAATCGCTAAAAAAATAATAGCAATGATTAAAATGATTATCAAAATTGTCATATACTAGACCCTTCCTTTACTAACAATACCACCGCATAAGAAGCAATGCCTTCTTTAGCACCGATAAACCCGAGTCCTTCATTGGTACCTGCCTTAATATTCACCTGATCCTCACTAATCCCAAGCGTATTTGCAATATAATACTTCATTTTTGGCTTAAAATCCCGTAATTTTGGTTCTTGGGCTAAAATGATCACATCCACATTGCCGATGATCCAACCTTTAGCCCTGGCCTTCTCGTCAACCTTGGCCAAAAGCACACCGCTTGAAATCCCTTTATATTGAGGATCTGTATCAGGAAAATGCTCACCGATATCCCCTAAACTTAAAGCCCCTAAAATAGCATCGCAGATAGCATGCAACACGACATCTGCATCGGAATGCCCTAAAAGTCCATGCGTGTATGGGACCTCCACCCCGCCCAGAAAAAGCTTGCGGCCTTCAATAAACCGATGCACATCATGTCCCATGCCTACGCTGTAATTCATCATATTAATTGCCCCGCCATTTTCAGGTCTTCGGGTGTTGTAATTTTTATATTACGATAATCACCCATGACCATCTTGACCTTTAACCCGCTTTGCTCTACAAGCATCGCGTCATCAGTTGCTTCTTGCTTAATAGGACGCGCATGGGCCTTAACCAAAACATCTTTATGAAACCCTTGCGGCGTCTGCGCCTCCCATAATACGTCTCTTGGCAGGGTCTCTTCAATATCCAAACTCTTTCGATTAATTTTCTTAATGGTACTTTTTACCGGAACACCAACAATAGCCGCTTTACTCTTCCCAAGCGCATTAATCAAGCGATCAATCATCCCCGCATCAACAAAAGGCCTGGCTGCATCATGCACAAGAACAAGATCCGTATCCGAAGACAACTCCTTAAGCCCACATTTCACAGAATCCGAACGCATTTTCCCGCCTGAGACAACAGCCCGCACTTTTTTATAGGGAAACGCGAATCTCGCAAACAGCCTTAAATGTTCCTTAACCCCTACAACGATAATACCATCAATGGCCGGATGCTTATTAAAAACTTTTAGGCTATGCACAAAAAGAGCCTGTTCCTTTAAAGCCACAAAGGCTTTAAAAACCCTTGCCTTCAATCTTTTTCCTAAACCACCCGCCACAATAATGACTTCTGTTTTCACGATGACTCACCTTTACAATTTATCTAACGCTTCTCTTACCGTTGTTACAGGAACCAATTGAATGTTCGGCGTTTTTAAATCACCTTTATTCTTCAAATTATTCTTAGGCACAATGCAGCGCGTAAACCCAAGCTTCTGGGCCTCATTGACCCTCAAAGCCATTTGAGAAACACTTCTGACTTCTTGGGAGAGACCAACCTCACCTAAGATAGCCACATCATGAGGCACCGTCTTATCCAATAAAGCAGAGGCAACGGCAAGACATACCCCTAAATCCGCGGCAGGGTCCATGACCTTCACCCCGCCAACAACATTCAAGAAAATATCTTTATCCCCTAAATTAAGTCCCAGTCTTTTTTCTAACACCGCAGCCAAAAGGGCCAACCGATTCGGGTCAAACCCTTGGGCTTTCTGACGGACCATCCCAAAGGCGCTGTGGGACACCAAACCTTGAATCTCGACTAAAAACGGCCTTGTGCCTTCAAGTATCGGGACCACCACAGAACCAGAAGAGTCCTGAGGCCTTTCGCAAAGGAATATCTCAGACGGATTAGCCACCTCTTTTAGCCCTAAGGCCGTCATCTCAAAGACCCCTATCTCATTGGTAGACCCAAAACGATTCTTATTGGCCCTCAAAACACGATACGAAGAATAGCGTTCCCCCTCAAAATAAAGCACGCAATCAACCATATGCTCCAAAACCCTCGGGCCTGCCAGCATCCCTTCCTTGGTCACATGCCCCACAATAAATAACGCCACATTTTTTGACTTTGCAATCTGTGTTAAAACCGCGGCACTTTCCCTGACCTGGGCCACGGAACCTGGTGAGGACGTCAATTCCGCCAGATGCACCACCTGGATTGAATCAATAATCACAACCTGAGGCTTTAATTCATGGATATAGCCAACTATCGTCTGAACATCAATTTCATTGACGATAAAAAAATACTCATTAACACTTTGCGCAACCCGGCTGGCACGCATCTTGGCCTGTTTAATAGATTCTTCAC
>JADFXW010000137.1 GCA_015233375.1 Candidatus Omnitrophota bacterium
CGTTCAGCTATAAATTTCTTGATATTATTCACGCAGCCTTCTCCTTGACATTTTTTAACTTAAATTCAATTTCAAAGCTAGCCACGTCCTTGCCATTATCTTTCTTTGTTGCGGTTGATTTTGTCTTTGCATCCTTAAACATGGCCGAGTCATCCAATGACTTGACATACGAAAATACGAGCGACATAGAATCCGCTACCCCATCAATAATAACCAGGCCTTGATCATCAACAGCGATGTTATTCAAATAAATGGTATTAGGAGTAATGGCGTATAATTCATGAATAACATCCAAAGACGCCATACGCCCCTTAATATACCCATGCACCAACTTGATTTTATTCATCTTCTCTTGAAGCAGTTTTACCTCTTTTCTTTCTGGAGCAAAGGTCTCTCTTAAAGTTTTGTTTAAATAAGCGTCCTTAAAATAAATATTGACCATGAGCATGGCCCCAACGAGCACCATGATAACCAGAACAGCAACCCCTGTTTTGATGGCTTCCCTGCTTTGCGCATCCACCGTCCTCTTTAAAATCAAATCTTCAGGCATCAAATTAATTTCACATTTGTGGGCACTCATCGCTGGCGCCACCACATCTAGAAAAGAGTCATCCGCAAAATCGCTTTGTAACTTACGGCGTATATCCGTCGAAGCTTTGATAAAATTAATAAAAGGATTGGCTTTAAATTCAACACCTAATTTCTGTGTTATGGAAGGGAGTATTTGAACAACCGCCTCATGACTGGTCGTGACCGTATAAGACGTCGGCGCAGAACTTCCACTATTCTCTTGCATGAAAGCATCCATGGATTTGCTGATTTCTTCCAGAAATTTGGTCGAGGCGTCAGGGCTGGATAAAATTTCTTTGATGCCAATAGGGATATTCCTGACAAAAATAAGAGACCCTTTAGACAAAACCATGAAGGTCGTGGCATTTACCGCAAAATCAATCAGCCCACTCAAGAGGGCGTCCTTCTTTAAATTAAGGGCCTTGGCATAAAAACGGGCATCTGCTTCTGGTGCAAACAGGACCTTATCCACCGGAAGACCTGCTTTTTCTAAAATCGCAAGCCTGTCCTTGACCTGCTGGCGATGCACAATCACAAGCAATAGGCTGGTATTATTGGACGCGTTTAAACCTAAATTAATATGACTGATTAATACCTCTTCCCTGGAATAAGGGGTGTGTCGGCTTGATTGTAAATTAATTATAGATTTGATCTCTTCCGGATCACTAGAGGGGACTTCAATCGTCTTTGCCGTCGCGGTACTCATGGGAACAAGACACAAGACAGGAAGCTTGCGATTAAAAGAAGCCACAAGTGTTTTAACCACTTTTGCCACATCATCAGCACTTGTGCCCTCTTTCAAAGATTCACGCGCCAGTTTTTCTATCTTACCGCAAGAGGAAACCTGCGCAATCTTGATGAGCCCTTCATTGATAGCTATGGTGAGGTATTTTTTATCCTGTCCAAACATATTTTTATCCTATATTAAATTTATTATAACGTTTTTTATTTATACAACCATGATAAAAAGAAATATTTTTATCTTTCTGTCCAATAAATGATTTTGTCATCGCGGGCTGAATAAATGGCGCGCACGGTCTTAAAATTTGGCCTTGCCCAGAGCTTCCCTGCGGCTTTAATGGTAAAATAAAATGAATTTGTCGTTAAAAGCCCTTTATTATTTAGCACATCAATCATATGAGCTTCATCAAGGTTTAAACGAATCAGGGCATTGATATCTGCCGCTATTTCATAACTTTGCTTAAACACATGATCATCAGGGGTGGCATCCATCCCATCCTTGCCCCGGCGTACACTCAAAATCTTATCGACCAACTCCTCTGGTAAACCTAAAGCTAAAAGCACTTCTTGAGACGCTGTATTCACATTTACAGCGCCATCGCCATAAATCGTTATGTAATTGATGATTTTATCATACATTTTTTTATTCATCCCCTTGACCAGCAAAATTTCATTAAGCGTCTCATAAGGAGCGCTTTTTTTGAGGTAAGGATATTGTAAATTAGAATAATAATCATCGCTAAAATAACCATGAAGCTCTCCCTCTCCCACCTTGCGCCAATCCAATAGAGCTAAAGCAAGCCTGACGGCATCTTCCTCCTTCAAAGACAGTACCCTGGCTAAAAGATTTGTCAAAGTCAATTGATCCGTCTTATTCAGATTTATCTTGCTTTCTTCATCAACCACGCCCCAACGTAATGAGGAACGTGCTCCAAACCAGGCCATGTACCAAACCCCTGAGCTGTCTTGCCCTAACTTTATCTGTGATAACTCATGGGTATTATTAAACAAATTCATCTTTACTTGAGGGTTGATCATCGCTGATGAAACCGCCATCTGCTCGTGGATAAAACCCGCTGCCTTCTTGACAGCCGCTTGTAAAAGATACTCCATACGGCTTCGTTCATCAAGACGGCGAATCAAAAATATTTTCTGACGTATCCCTACAGCCACGCTTACCGCCAAAATCGTTAAAATACCAAGTACCCACAATGAAAAAATAAGGACCATGCCCTGTTGTGTTCGATGGCGGCTCATAAGGCCCCTCCAACCGGAATAACCAAAAATCGGCGCATGTGACGAGTTTGACCATCCACCAAGAATTGCACATCAACCATAATCCCCATAGGGAGGCCCTCGTCGGTCAAGCCCTTAACCGTAAGACCTTTGTCTGCTTTAAAATAGTAACGGAATTCAATATCCTCCACCAAATCCGCGACTTCAACACCCTTAGGCCACAGGCCTTTGAGTGCCAGGCCATAAACGGCTTGGCTACGGTAAATTTTATGGTCATACGGCTCAAAAGTATATTGGACAGCTCCTATTTGAGGGCCTGTCATTTCAGAGGCTCGAGAACTATTTGGATCGGTGGGGCCAAGGATAATAGCAGGAAATGACACCTTGGCAGATCCCCCTTTAAAAGGGATGCCAGAAATCGTCGCTGTCTGCCGCAGATCCTCCGCAAACCTGTCGAGAAACATGGCCATCTTGCCTTCAACCATCACATGCTGGCCCCTGGCCCATAACTTTAAACCATTCGAAAAAGCATGAAACACGGCAAGGCTAATCAAGGACATCAGACAGGAAACAAGAAGGACTTCCATGAGGGTGAAGGCGTCCCGACGAACAAAAAACCTTATAGGGCGAACATTAGACATCATTACCAATATTTTATCTTATCATATACGCGCTGCGCTGAGCCCGCATGTTTCTTAAACCATCTTTCCACAATATCCGCACATCCAACTGCCATACACTTTTAACGTCCGTTAAAGGCTGTAAACTAATATCATAATTAAATGTCACTGGCTTATGGTTAATATCCATGGTGACTGATTGGAGTCCTAAATCAAGACTCTTGAGGGGCCACTGGGCAAAAGATTCCGTGATATGGCCAATTTTTTCATCAATTAAGGACGAGGCATACAAACGGCATGTTAAATTGTTGAGATAATCAGCACATAAAAGAAAGGACTTGTAAATCAATACGATACCACTCGCCAGGACGACCAAAGCCACCATCACTTCAATAAAGGTAAAGCCCTGCTTATGGATACGAAGATTTTCTCTATTGCCAATTGCTGATTTCACCTTTGTCAAGCGTGCCATCTTTTCCCCTCGAGGATAAATCGTAATCTTGCCGATGCTCACCAGGTGACACATAGACATAGGGCCGGCCCCATGGATCAAGAGGTTCCTTTTCTATATAAGGACCGTTCCAATTCTGAGGTATTGGACTTAAGCTTGGTTTCAGGCGTAAAGCAGCCAGGCCTTGTGCGCTGGTTGGAAAGGAGCCATTGTCTAATTCATACAATTTTAAAGCAGTGGCTAAATTAGCATCAATATCAGATTTCGCCACCTTGGTCTTTGCTTCTTCCCCTCTCCCTGATAACCTTGGGATTATCATCGCAGCCAACGCCCCAATAATAATAACAACCAGCATGATTTCAACCAGCGTAAAGGCGCTTCTTGGTAACATGCTTTTTATTTTCATATTGTCCTGCCTTTCCTTATAAATACTGCTTGGCGTATTCAAACCATTTATCCTGTAAGCTTTTCATGGAATCAAGTGTTGGATAATAAGCGCTTTTTACGGCCTGCTCAAAACCATTGCCATCCCGAAGGCGCCGGCATATTTCTTTAAATGCATCCTTACCATAAGTT
>JADFXW010000138.1 GCA_015233375.1 Candidatus Omnitrophota bacterium
TGGGAAGGTGGGGCCTTTTGAATTAAATGTTCCAGGCCATCACAATATTTTAAATGCCTTGGCCTGTATCAGTCTTGGGCTAGAGTTGAAACTGCCCTTTGAAGTGATGTTTAAGACCCTCAAGAATTTTTCCGGGGTTAAAAGACGTTTTCAATTAAAGGGGCGGGTTGATGAGGTGATGGTGATTGATGATTATGGCCATCATCCAACCGAAATTAAGGCGACCCTTCATGCGGCCCGTTTATTTTCTCCCAAGAGGCTTATTACAGTGTTTCAGCCTCATCGATATTCAAGGACAAAATTTTTATTGGATGAATTTGTTGAACATTTAAGCCTCACGGATGAGCTGGTATTGACAGATATTTATGCAGCCAGCGAGAAAATCAGTGAAGGGGTTGGAGTAAGGCCCTTGCTTGAGAAGCTTCAAGAAAAGATGGGACCAAGGGTCATGTTTTTAAAAAAAGAAGATATTCTAAAATATTTGGAAGGCCACCTGCAGGCTCACGATATGGTTCTTTTTTTAGGGGCAGGAGATATTTATCTTCTTTCGGATGAGTTAGTCAAAGGGCTTGCTTTGTTAAGTGAGTCGAAAGTTTTGAAATACTGAGGATTGTGACGTGACGGTGCAACAAGGTTTTGGTACTATTGGTGTATTAATGGGGGGGTATTCATCCGAGAGGGATATCTCTTTGCGTTCCGGCGAGGCTGTTGTTGATGCGTTGTCCAGGGAAGGCCATCGTGTGCTGGCGATTGATATTGTTACGAATGACATTGATAAAATAGGCCAACAAATTAAAGAAGCCTCTTTGGATATCGCTTTTATTGCATTGCATGGCCGTTTAGGCGAAGATGGCGTGATTCAAGGTGTTTTGGAAAAGTTTAAAATCCCTTATATTGGTTCAGGGGTTAGGGCAAGCCAAATCGCTTTTAATAAGATATTGACCCAAAAGGCCCTGCAATCAGCAGGACTGCCTATCCCGGCTCATTATTGTATTACTGATGGACAGCTGGTTGAATTTAAGAGGGTTTGGGCCCAGATTAAGTCAACGCCTTTGGTCGTCAAGCCTGCGTGTGAGGGCTCGAGCATAGGTGTTCATATTGTCCGGCATCCTTCAGAGTGGGAGCCTGCCCTTAAAGATGCTTTAAGTTTTGGGCCACAGGTTATTGTGGAGCAGTTTATCAGAGGCCAGGAGTTGACGGCCGGAGTGTTTGACCGTGACGCGTTGCCCCTTGTTGAAATCCGGCCCAATAATCATTTTTTTAGTTTCAGCGCAAAATATCAAAAAGGGGCGACACAGTATGTCTGTCCAGCCCTGATTCCAGAGTCCCTGGCGCGTTCTATTAAAGAACTGGCCCTTCGTGCTTTCGATGTGGTGGGTTGTGAGGGGTTCTCCAGAGTGGATTTTCGTGTGGATGAGAAGCAAAATCCCTTTATTTTAGAGATAAATACTATTCCAGGATTTACCTCAACGAGCCTTTTTCCTAAAGCAGCTAAAGAGGCTGGATATAGTTTTGTTCAGGTGTGCGAAAAGCTGGTTAGTTTAGCCTATGGCAAAAAGAAATAACGTCAAGATATCCTATATCGCGGTCATTAGGATTATTGTTTTTTTATTTATTGGTTTTGTTTTGTTTTCAGCCTATGTGAATACGATGGAGTTTGTGACCAAATCTCCATTGTTTGAAATCAAGGAAGTGCAAATTGACAAGTCAATCGCGTTTATTGATGTCCGTGCCTTAAAAGATTTAAAAGGCATGAATATCTTTAGGATTGACATCAAAAAGATTGACAAGCAGATTGCAAAACAGTATCCGTATATCGCCAGTTTAAGGGTTGTCCGTCAATTGCCGGACACGGTTTTAGTGTTGGCTAAAAAGCGGGAACCCTTAATGCAAATTTATTTTAAGAAAAAATATTTGCTTCTTGATACTGAAGGAGTAGCCTTATATTACACCTTACAACCAGCGGCCTTGCCTCTTGTTTATGGTGTTCCTCTGGAGCGAAATGGAATATTCTTAGGAGGGGCAGTTAAGGGGCCTGAGATGGCCAAGGTCCTGGAAATTTTGAATGGTTTTAAGGCCTCCAAGCGGCTTGAGAGATGGCGCATTCATACGATACAGGCGGGTAATTTATCCAAAATTGATTTGTCTGTTGGCGAAACCATGCATGTTTTGTTTGATCAAGATGATGATATTCAGGATAAGATTGAATTGCTGCAAATGCTGGTATCAACGAATAAGATCAATTTGAATAAGGTGCGTTATATTGATTTGAGGTTTAAAGAACCTGTGATTGCAGACAACCTGGAGGATAAGTAGGGAGTTTGGTGGAATATGGTAAAGAAGATATCGCAATTACAATATTTTTGTGGGTTGGATTTAGGCACGCATGCCATTAAGGCCAGTATTATTCGTGCCAAGGACGAGAACAATTTGGATGTCTTAGGGGTGTTTGAGGCCAGGGCCACTGGTTTCAAAGAGGCTTCCATAAATGATATGACGGAATTGGCGGAATGCATTCAACGCGCCACCCTTGGTATCATGCAAAAGACAGGGATTAAAATTCAAGCGGTGCAACTGGGTGTTGGGGCCAGTTTTGTGGCAGCCCGCCGTTCTTCAGCAGTTATTCCGTTGGTTGACAGCGGGTCTAAGGTTATTTCTAAATTTGATTTACGCAAGGTTGAAGCCCAAGCCAAATTATTGGGGGTCAATTTGGAAGAGGAGATCGTTCATGATTTTCCTCAGTGGTATAAGATTGATGATATCAATACTTCCATAAATCCGACTGGATTAATGGGCCGTAAGATTGAAACTAATTTGTTATTACTAACAGCCAATAGCATGCGCATGCGGAATTTGACCAAGGCGGTGCACCAAGCGGGGTTTGAGGTCAGTAGTGTGGCCTTTTCTGGTTTTGCGGCCAGTGATGTGGCGGTTGAAAAAGAGGAACGGGACCAAGGTTGTGCCTTGGTTGATATTGGCGCCCATGCGACCTCTGTGATTTTTTTTAAAGATGGCTTGGTGGGGGATGTGCAATTTATTCCATGGGGCGGGAATTATGTGACTCAAAGCATCGCGGAACGCTTGAGCCTTACCATCGATTTAGCGGAAGAAATTAAGAAAACCCATGCCCAGGCATCGGTCAATCCCGGGGAAGTTTCAGGCGAGATTTTAGTCAAAAGAGACAAAGGGTATATCCCTATTCGTCGTGAAGATGTGTGCGGGGTTGTTAATTGGGAAATTGAAAATTTTTTGGCCCATTTGGAAGCGGTGGTTAAAGGGTCTTATCTTTATCATCAGCTCAATAAAGGGATCGTGGTTGTAGGCGGGGCCTCTTTATTAACAGGAGTCATCGAGCGCATTGAAGAACGTCTAAAGGCCTCTGTGCGCATGGGGGCTTTCACTCAGGGTTTAAGCAATTCAGCCCTGTACGCAGCGAGTATTGGTTTGGCGCGGATGCATTATTTGAAGAAGAAAGAACAACGTCTTGGAATCCAAACTCCATTAAATTTTAAAGATAGGATTGTGCACAGCATTAGAGAGCTGTGCCAGGAGTATTTTTAATAAGAAGCCTGCTTTTATTCTGGTTTAATTATCCTGCGGTTTGTCCGTGCGGCGCCGGCTTAAATTGAATTCAATATTTTTAAGCACATTTCTTAGCCGCGAATTATTATTAATTATATTCAATACCCCTAACGCAATTAAGATAAGAAGGACCACAATCAGCATCGAGTTGATGGTCCCAAATAGTAATAATTGGTCAGTGATATTGGTTTTGGGGATAGAAAAGCTTAAGTAGATGATTTTTAAGGCGATGACAAAGACGGCCACAAAGATGACGCCCAGGATGACTTCAAATAAAATGACATAGAAATGCCGAGACATCCATTGTGCCGCGCGGTTATCTAAGGACCGGATTTTGTTGATAAAATTATTAGGCGCCATAAGGTTTCCTTTGATTTATTTTATGTGGAGCTTTTTTTAAAGCAAGGTATTTCTGAGAATATAATATTTATTTCCCCTTCCTTTCTAAAAACTGCAAAAATAAAAAATTGATTTATTAGGTTCTTTCGTGTTTAGGGCGAAAATCGTGGGCTTAAAAGTCCGCAGTGCTGATGAATCTTTAATAAAAAGTAGCGGACATTTCTGTAGCCATAGGCCATTCGCTTTAAACGTTTAATCTTGTTAT
>JADFXW010000139.1:0-549 GCA_015233375.1 Candidatus Omnitrophota bacterium
AAGAAGGAGTTTCAAGGAGTTGAGCCTCTGGCGTTTTCGAACCGGGAACTGATACGTATGGGCGAGGATGTTCTTCTCTTTGAAGTGCGCCTTGAAGCGCTTTAAGCCTCACCGGCTTTTCCTCATCCGATGATTGAAGCACACCAGTGACCAACCCATCTATCCCATGACCCTCTTTAATCTCATGATTCTTCTTGATTTTCCACGGTAAATTGTAAATACGGCTTATGTGCGTACCCAAAATGTCCTCTAACCGTTCTCTATAGGCGTGTGCAATAGAATTCAGGATAATCCTTTTAAACCCATCCTCAATAAACTCTTTGAGTTCATCTAAACTTTCTGGATTATTCCTTAAACCCCTAACAACTTCATTAACAAAATCCATCCAAATACGCTCATTGAGCCTGCCGTCAAAGAAATTATTCTCTTTGGCTAATTGATATATCGCATCCAAAAATGGTTGAAACCACCTTACAGTCAAATAGTCCTTAGATAAATCATCAATGTTCATCTCTTGAATAGCCTGAAAAACTCTTTCTTTCATTTGAA
>JADFXW010000139.1:596-4099 GCA_015233375.1 Candidatus Omnitrophota bacterium
TCTGCCTCAGACCAGTCCCACTGGCCATCCATTCGGCTCACAAGCACTATCTTGGCATTAGGAGGCAAGCGTTTTTTTGCCTTACTGCCTGGCACATTTAAAACACCATCCTGCAAAAATTCATTGGAGCTGGTCGCCTCAGAGCCTTGTAACCTGTTCGCGTTTTCTAATACATAGACAACTTCCTCTTCTGGATGCCTGTTAGCCTCTTCTATCAATTGACCATAAAGGCCATCAAGCGTGGCAATGCTTCCTGTTTTTAAATCAAAGCCCTGTCCGCCTTGTAATTCATACCGCGTTGTCTCAGAGGTCAATGGATAATAATGGACACGCCTTGAATCTTTATTTAAAGACCTGCCCACCGATTCTTTAAAATCATCCCATACCCCAAGCCGCACATGCACCACCCTTGATTTGGATAATTGATCATCTAAAACATCTTTTAAGGCCATCTTTGGCGCTGGAATACCTATAACCTCTTTAATAATATCTAAAACCTTCTCTTGCGCTTCAGGTGTTGAAAAACATAAACCTAAATGCGTCTCTAATATCCGGGCCAACTTTTCATTAGAATATTCACCCCTTTGTTGAGCGATTAAGACATCCTCGCCCATACGTATCAGTTCCCGGTTCGAAAACGCCAGAGGCTCAACTCCTTGAAACTCCTTCTTTAAATATTTACTCACAACCCAAACAAACACACTTGTCACTTCATGAGCTATTCTTTGTGCTTCTGCTATTTCTAATCCTCGAATATTCCCCAAGGCCTGCGATTCAAAGCCACACTCTAGAATCAGTTTCAAATTATGTTCTATTTCCTGATTAGACGCTCCTTGAGGATTTTCAATATCCACCAAATCCTTCACCACTAAAAGCGGTGTTGCATCCTTGATAACACCCGGCGTTTTGCCGCGCTGGCTATAGGTTTCTGGATTACTGTCATCAACGATTAATGCCCCTTTTTTGATTTTAATCTGGTGCAGAGGCTCTCCTTTTTGTACCGGCACATCCCATAATTCCAATGTCCTTGAACCATCCTCATCTGCCTCCAAGTCATTAATCTGGGCCTGCCAATACATGAACGAGGCTTCTTGATTATCATCTTGATGGGTCGTGATTTCACTAGAAGCAAAGACCCCGCCTTGTTCCATGGTCTCTATAAAGGGTGTTTGTTTCTGAAACTCCAGTTGTCCTTGAGCATTAATGGTATAATCCCCACGTATCTCGCCAAGGCTTGATTTGTTACTGACAGGATAACTGTTAAACTTTTTGCCCATTAACCGCGCAAACCGGGATGCAATATAGGTCTTGCCTCGTCCTGTGGGACCTTCGAGTCGGACCAGGCATATATTCCGCTCTACCGCGCGCTTCATAAACACCAGCATCTTTAACGTCTCACTGTCTAAAAATAAACGTATCCTTTGATAAAGTATTTTTTCAAAATTTTCATCCGTCAGGTCCTGAAACTCTTCTGATAATGGGATCTTGTCATTTTTTATCACTAAATATTTCTGACCGTCTCTTTCTTCAATACGGACATCTTTAATTTCCCAATGCTCATCAGCAGAAACCAAATTATCCACACGGCTAGCACGTTCAGCCATCCACTTTACAGTCATCCTGTCATAGAACGAATCATCCCTTATATCAGACCCGTCCCTCATAGAAAAAAAGAGGCGCACATTATCAGGAACCTTAATCTTTCCTTGTACCGGATGCTCCAAAACGCCGGTGCGTAACATTTCCTGGATTTGACCCCGCGCATCCCCTGTTTCAATATTCCTGTAATCAATCAAATAATTCTCACCCGAATTTTCTGACGCTTCTTCAAAGACTCGCAGCAGAAAACCCAACGCAAAAGGAACATTTCGCCCACTTTTATCTGGCAGTCTTGTACCCACAAGCCCTTGTTCTGTGACCATAGGATGATTCCATGCACGTCGGACATGCCATCCATCTTTCCTTGCCACTTCATCCATCTGTTTTTGATAAACCTTGTCCCCATATTGAGGAATAAAAAATAAAACAGGAGACTTCCCTCTTAAACCCCTTCTTATCTTGTCTTTAATAGAAAAATATGCTCGTATCTCAAAATCTTGCACATCCAAATTCAATTTACTCATAAATTGCTTAAATATTTTTTTTATAGCGGATCTGTAAGGTATAACATCCGCGTAAAACATCAAAAAAGCTTCCCATAATAGATTTCTTAATACATTACGACTAACCACGGATTCATGCTCTTTGAGTTTTGTACGCACATACGTCGCAAAACGTTCTTGATTACGCAAGGATACAAAATATTTTCTTAAAGAAGGATATTTGTTCTTTAAGTTTTCTTCTAGCTCTAAACACCCTTCAACTAATGCCTTATTTTGTGCTTCAGTAAACCCCAACTTAGTCTCCGGGGCACTTGCGTTCATCGCAAAATTAAGGCCCTGGGGAACAAGGTTTACAGGGAGAATTTCTTGATTGGCCATCATGGCTGCTGTTGGCATTGCTGATGAAGAATTCATCGGCACCTTCCCAAAAACACAACCGCCAGAAAAATACTTCCTGGGCATCTTTTGACTTGTTTCTGGCATGCCTTCATTCTTAATATAGTTAAACACCCCTTTTCTAAATGCCGTTAAATAACGCGCATATATCCTTTTTTCTTCTTGCAGGTCTGAAATTTTAATCCCACCTACCTTGTTTCTATTGAAATACAATTGAGCTAAAATAGAAGAGGAAAAGAAAGGAGACTGGCCCCCATAAGAAGGGGACTGGCCCCTGCTTCTCAAGGGGCCTGTCCCCTTCTGTGGACCATTCTGTTGGCCAGCCCCCTTCTGCTGCGCCTCCTTCCGCTTATACCAATCCGCCAAAATCAAAGAATTATAAACTTGACGAAGCCGAGCAAAATTCTTACCTTCATTGACTTCCCGGGTCAGTTCTGGAATAACAATTTCACGGATGATTTTGGAGCCTAAGGTGTTAATATCTTGAGAACTCCCCCTAACCCCCTCTTTAAAAAAAAGAGGGGGAATCCTATTACTTCCCCCCTCTTTATTTAAAGAGGGGGTTAGGGGGAGTTGATTTTTTAACGCCAAATAATCCTCTTCCAACATGACCTTTAACCGGGCTTTGACTATATACGCCGCAGACCTATCCGAATTCTCATAAACCTCTGCCTTTTCTGGCAATATCCAAACCTTATTAAAGGTATTCACCAAAGCATTGGTAGTCCCAAATCTCTTCCGGGATTCTTCAAATACCCGTTTCCAAAATTTTTGGCCCAAGGCATCTTCGGGATATATCAAGCTTGCCGTGATTTGTTTCAAAATATAATCTTCAGCTAACAGGTCCCGGCCCATTTCAGTCAGCCCAAAACTCATAGGAATAATACGGTCCTTCTCATAAGGAGATAAATTGATAATCATGAAGAAGGCTTCCCCCCAGCCCTATGATGGACTAAATTAAAGGGTATTATGTGTGTGTTAACCCTTAAAAAGGAGGAAGCCAAT
>JADFXW010000013.1 GCA_015233375.1 Candidatus Omnitrophota bacterium
ACATTTCTATAGCCGTATGCCATTCGCTTTAAACGCTTAATCTTGTTATTAATCCCTTCTGAGATTGCTGAGCTTATCCGTTTCTTAAACCAGTTCAAAATATAACGGGCTTTATTCTTAAACTTCTCGGCTAAGATCACAAATGCCTGAATCCCACTCGAGGCAGCTTGCGCAAACCATTCATTAAGGCATTCTTCCGCCGATGTTTCATCTTGCTTGGTATAAACTAACAAAAAGCTTTCTTTAAGAAGCATTGCTTTATAAATTGATTCGTTGAGTGAACATAGCCGATCAAGGCGTTCTTTTTGATTCCCCGTCAGGTTTTCTTTGTTCTTTAAAAGAATAAACCGTTGCTTACAGTCCATCATTTCAATCAAATCTGAACGCTCTTCTTTACGGGCTTTGCGTAATTCTAATTTGCGCACGGTGTCGACCGTCGTGTTTAGCCTTTGCACCACATGGAACTTGTCGTAAACAATTAAGGCGTTAGGCGCATTCTTTACCGTCGATGATATGTAGGTCATCGCGCCATCAAGAGCAACTGATTCTATCTCCGTCGAATTATCTTTCCCAATATTCCCGTAATACTTATCAAGAACCTCTGAGGTTCGACCCTTCTCATTCCAAATGACCTTGCGCCTATCCACATCAATCACATTGGTCAAATACTGATAATATTTGCGCCAGGCAACCTCATCCACGCTCATGTTCTTACATGTTGGGGTTGGATTAAGCGCCTTCGCTGCCAATCCTTCCAGTATTTCAAAATCGATCCGATAAATTTTCTCATCGTCGAAGCCAAGATACCAGCCAGCTTCAGTATTCGTTGTGATTGACGTTAACCGATAAACATCTTGAGCCAGCCTATTTGTTACCCTTGCCCTTGGTTTAACCCAATCAATATGTTCTACATGTAATTTGCCGTCATACGGACAACGCATCCTGCGCTTTGTAACAATAAGCCGAACCCGTTTATCAAAGATCTTTAAATCATCGACGGCAACGTCTTTCCGGCTATTAACTTTCCCAGCATGAACTTCACCACACTTGCTACAGATAAACTCTTTTCGTTTATAGGGCTCAACACAAATACGCAGCCTAACCAAATCATCTTTAACTTCTGTTATTTTGTATTCTGGCAAGCCCAAGGCCTGCGTGATACTATATCTTTGCATCGGTCGCCTCCTGATATGTTAGTTTTCGCAAACAAACTTTATCAGTTTTCACTGGCGATCGATGTTTTTTTGTTTCCCTCCCAATATCAACCTTTTACAGCAAAACCTTCGCCCTTAGTACGAATGAACCAAAATTTTTATAAGAGACGCCATAAATGGCGTCTCTACAATGAGTGCATCAAGCGGTATATTGACAGCGGGTGGTTTTATCAAGATTCCTGACCGGGCAGTGTTGGCATTCAGGCTTCGCCTGACACACACGCGCCCCATGATAATCAATTAAGGCATGATACTCATTATAAAGATAAAGGTCTTGGGGAAGATGGGCCATAAAAAAGGCCCTTATCTGTTCATATTCAGGTTGGCCCTCCAATATCCCATAGCGCAAAAGAAATCTCCTGGTATACGCATCAGAAACAAAGGACAACTTTTTCCCTGCATAAAGTAAAATACAATCCGCGGATTCCCGGCCTACACCCTTAATCTTTAAAAATCTCTTTCTTAAATCCTCTATAGGGCCATCGAACATTTTATCAAGCGACCCTTCACATTCATTCATGATAAAACCGCTTAAGGCCTTTAAATTCTTTGTCTTTTGATTATAAAACCTGGAACTCCTGATTTTATCAGCTATCAACTCATGAGGCGCTGCCAGTATAGCTTCTGGAGACAATAACCCGGCTTTTTTTAAATTATCAATGGCCTTTTTAGCGTTGGACCAAGACACATTTTGGGTCAGCAATGCCCCTGCCATCATCTCAAAACGCGTCTTGGCAGGCCACCACTTCCTTGGGCCATAGGCTTTTAAGAATTTACGGAAAATTTTAAGCAGTAAAATAGTTGTCGAATTCTTAGACATATCAGCATCTATTCTTTAAGATTCCCCCCTCTCTGCGAAGCGATTAAAGAGGGGGATAGGGGGAGTTCTTTTTGAATATATTCAAAAACCCCCTCCATATTTCTTAAAACGTCCATATTATTTAACCGTAGAACCTTTATTCCCATTTTCTTCAGAAATGCTTCCCTTTGATGATCATGCTTGATTCCTTCTTCGCTAAAATGTTGCCCTCCATCAACTTCTATAACCATTTTTAATGACGGACAATAAAAATCAGCAATATAATAACCAATACCGTATTGCCTAAAAAATTTATACCCACCCATCTGTTTATTCCTTAATATATTCCACAGATCTCTTTCTGCCTCTGTTTGATTGTTTCTTAAAATCCGCCGATTTGCTTTTGTTACAGGGCGGTTATAAATATTCATTATCTCAACTCCCCCTAACCCCCTCTTTAATCGCTTCGCAAAGAGGGGGGATCTTATTGTCTCAACCCACTCAACACTTCAAAAAAGCATTCTTTTCTACTCAATAATCCCCCCGCCTAAAACAATATCTCCATCATAAAAAACAACCGACTGTCCTGGCGTTATAGACATCTGCGGTTCTTCAAATATAACCTCTACCTTTTGAGAATCCAAAGGCGTTATTTCACAAGAGGCCTGAGGATGGTGAAGCCTTATTTTAGCTTGGGCTTTGATAGAGGACTTTAGAGCGTCCCCGAAAATCCAATGCACATCCCCGGCCACCAACCTATTGGCCAAAAGCTCGATTTTAGGGCCTACAATCACACGATTTTTGCACGCATCAATCCCCACCACATATAAAGGTTCTTTTAAACCACCGATATCTAGTCCTTTTCTTTGCCCAATCGTATAATAAATAATGCCTTTGTGCCGGGCTACAACGCGGCCTGAAGTATCCACCACATCACCTGGTTTTATCTGATCAGGTTTAAAAAATACAGCATTATCATCCCCTTCAAAAAAATCCTGGCTCTCAGGCTTATCTGCTAATTCCTTAAACCCGATTTCAGCGGCCAGTTTCTTGATTTCTGTTTTATGATAATCACCCAGAGGGAAAATGACCTTTTGAAGCTGGGACTGTTCTAAACGATAAAGGAAATATGTTTGATCCTTGTGGGGATCCAGGCTTCTTTTTAAAAAATATCGATTCGCCGTTGTATCAAAGCCTGTGCTTGCGTAATGACCTGTGGCAAAGGCATCAAAATAAATCCCTGATTGATACGCCTTTTCAAGAAGAAGGCCAAATTTCATCTTTTGATTACATACAATACACGGATTAGGGGTCCTGCCTGCTAAATACTCGTCATGATAATAACGGACCACGGATTGCTTATATTCTTGATGCAAATCAATGACATGATAACGGATCCCTATCTTTTTAGCTGTTTCTTGGGCCGCTATAATGTCCTTATCCTCTCCTGGCCCATAACAACCGCTTTTCGAAGTGTTACTAATAGCCACAGAGTTATCCCATATCTTCATGGTCAACCCTACCACCTCATGGCCTTTTTTCTTCAATAAATACGCCGTCAGGGCGGAATCAACTCCACCGCTCATACCTACGGCAACAGTTTTTAAATGATGAGAAGATGACATGATTAATAACTATGCGGATCTAATTTGACCTTGCCCCTAAATATCCAATAAATACTCACCGTATACGCCAACACCAACGGCATCCCCATTAAAGCAATAACCAACATGATCTGCAGGGTTTTTAAAGAGGAGCTGGCATTATAAATAGTCAGGCTATTCTCTAAATGTGGATTTGAAATAACCATATTAGGGAATATCCCAAATCCGAACAAAAATATAAAAAGCACAAGAGCCGCCGATGAAGACAGGAAGGCTCCAAAATCTTTTTTACAGCGAATCTGTTGGGGGATATTCGCAATAATCAGTAACTGGGCCAGAGGTATCACACATAACAGGGGATGTATCTTAAAACTGGCGATCATATGAGGAGCAAGCCACATGGTCATAAGCGAAACAATCCCATACATCACCATAAAAAATATAATCGTATTTTTAACCCAGATACGAACCGTCTCATGAAAAGAGCCTTCAATCTTCATGGCCATGTAAATCGACCCATGCATCATGCAGGCAGAAACAACCAACACCCCGGTTAATAGTGCGTACGGATGTAAAAGCCCCAGGAAGGTCCCCTGAAATTCTTTATCCGTGCCAAGCGGAATGCCCCAAATTAAATTTCCAATGGCAACGCCAAATAAAAAAGCAGCCAAAATACTCGCTAGCGCAAAAACAACATCCCAAGACCTTCGCCATAAAGCATCTGGCCTTTTACTCCTAAATTCAATAGCCACTGCCCTGAAAATCAATGAAAACAACAATAAAATAACAGCCAAATAAAAACCAGAAGCCAGGGTCGCATAAACATCAGGAAACGCAGCAAAAATGGCCCCGCCTCCGGTCACAAGCCAGACCTCATTACCATCCCACACCGGACCTATGGCATTAAGCATGAGCCGACGCTGGTCATCCCCCTTAGCAAATAAATGCAAGGCCCCAACGCCAAGGTCAAAGCCGTCAAGGATAGCATAACCAGATAAAAGGACCCCGATTAAAATAAACCAAATGAAATGCAAATCCATATCATCAAGCCCTCTGTGTCAAGGTGTCTTGGGCCAGATGTTCTGGCCCTTGTTTTATCTTTTGATCCAGTAAAAAGATAAACAAAACAAATAAAAATATATAAACCACGGTAAACAGGACCAAGGAAGTTAAAACAGCATGCGCCCCCACCGCTTTGGACAAAGCATCCGACGTGCGTAATAACCCATACACAATCCAGGGCTGTCTGCCCACCTCTGCGGTGATCCATCCTGTCTGGTTTGCTAATTGCGGCAAAATGACCGCTGGCACCAATATTTTTAAATACCACTGACAATCAAATAATTTTCTCTTCAGAAAAAGCCACATCCCTATAATCACCAATCCTAAAAGCACTCCACCAATGGCCAACATCGCATGATACATCTGGAAGGTCAAGGCAACCGGAGGCCTGTCTTCCTTTTTATAAACTTTAAGCCCGACTAAAGGCGCATTAAAATCATTGTCAACCAAGTAACTCAATAATCCTTTAATCTTAAGGCCCTTGGTCTCTTCATTTTTTTCATCCACCAGACCTGCCAGATATATATCCGCAGGCGCATGGGCCGCGTAATGACCCTCCATCGCCGCTAACTTTGATGGCTGATGGCGCGCCACTCCTTCAGCAGAGATACGTCCTGTTTCCATTTGGCCCAAGGTTGCAACAAACGCTAAAAACAAGCCAATTTTTAAAGATGCTTTGGCAAAGGAGATATGTTCTTTTTTTAATAAATAATAGGCGCTGACAGAGAGAACCAGGAATGCGCCTGTCATCCACGCACCTAAAATCACATGAGACAATCTTTGCATGGATGAAGGATTAAACACCATGGCCCAAAAATCCGTGATTTCTGCCCTGGCATGAAGCCCGCTGCCTACGATATGAAAACCTGCGGGTGTCTGCATCCAGGAATTAGCCACCACAATCCAAATAGCGCTAAAATGAGCGCCTAGACAGACAAGCAACGCGGAAAGCCAATGCGTAAACTTGCTGACCTTGTCCCAACCAAAAAGAAGGATGGCCAAAAAACCTGACTCCAAGAAAAACGCAAAAACGCCTTCTGCGGCCAAGGCAGAGCCAAAAACATCTCCCACATAACGGGAATACGTGGCCCAGTTGGTACCAAATTCAAACTCCATTACAATGCCAGTGGCCACTCCAATCGCAAAGACAAGGCCAAAAATCTTGACCCAAAACCTGGTCATTTGATGGTATAACGGGTCCTTGGTCAACAAATACATTGTTTCCATAATAACAATAGCCACACCTAAACCTATGCTTATCGGCGGATAGATATAATGGAACATGATAGTCAAGCTAAACTGAAGCCTTGCCAGGGTGAGGATATCCATTAAACGCACAACCTTTCTTGGAACAAAAAATAAAAAAATACAAATAATCAGGTGGATTGTGAATTTCTGCGAAAAATATTATACCTTAAAAATCTTAAATATCTAGATGCCTTTTGAATAGAAAAATATTTGAATAAATAATTGACAGTTAGGCCATCCATTGATATTGTAATTCCAATATGACAAAACAGATACTTTTCCCCATATCGTTATTTGTTTTATCCTGTATTTGTTTTAACCCTCTAAGTTTTGCAAACACGCAAGAAAATCAAGATTTTCTTCTGGCCCAAGCACAGGCCAAATCAAACCCTTATTCTACAGATCAACTCTCAGCTCTTAAAGATGCCCAACAAGCTGCTGAGTTTGCCAATCCTACGACAAGCCCTTCTTTAAATGGGGAGATACCTGATTGGCTTAAAAGAACTAATTACGCGGCTTATGTAGGTACGGACCAAAGACCTATCTATTATTTAGAAACCGTCCAACCTTTATACCAATCTGCTGATAAAATTGACACCGTCTTTACCCATACCAGGGTCTCTATTATGGATGGAAGAGGCACCTATTCCCCTGGTTTAGGCTATAGAAGGCTTGTCTTTAATAATAACTTAATGCTTGGGGTTAACACCTTTTTTGATTATCAAGATTTACACAGAGAATACCGTCAAGGTGTTGGTTTAGAAGCCATTACTCAAACCGCTGAGTTAAGGGTCAATAGCTATTTTGATCTCTCCCCTGTTCGGACCATCAGTGATGACGGTAATACCACGGTCTTTGAAAAAGTCGTCAACGGTGGGGATGTGGAAATAGGTACGCCTGTCCCTTATTTGCCATGGATTAAGATTTTTGGAAGCTATTATCGTTATGCTTATAGATACACAAGCGATATGAGCGGTTGGCAAGAACGCGTTCAATTTAGCCCTTTTCCATTTACGACTATCAACTTTATCACCAGTGAGGATAATGCTGGTCCCCGTGAATACCGTATGGATGGCCGTATCACCTTACGCTTTGACACCTTAACTCTTAAAAGCCTTTTATCCATGTTTAAGTTCACACAAACAGCCTATCCTTCTGTGGATTTATCCACCAGAACATTAGACCGGGTCGAAAGAAATTTCAATATCCAAACAGAAAGATGGTCAACATCAAAAAGTTCACCAGGTGTAACGGTGGAAATAGGCAGAACATGATAATGAAAAAACTACTCATTTGTTTCTTTTTCTTATTCATATTAACCCCCTATTCTTTTGCTGGAGGCGGTACTGAAATCCTTACCCCTACCAGCTATGTGGTGACCGTTACTGAAATAGATTTCTTTAATAGCACCACCAATCAATGGGTCACAGCAGGAACAGGAGCGCAGTCCTTTGATATTGCCGCATTTAATTCTGGTCAAAAGGTGGGTGATCTTATTTCTGGTGTCAATTTACCAAACGGGACTTACACAAAAATGAGATGCACTCTTTCAAGGGATATCCAAATTAGGGCCTATAGCAATTCCTCTGGCTATTATACAACAGCCACCCAGACCCCATGGACTGGAACGACTAATGGACAAGAGATTGTGTTAGCACAAAGTGAGACCCCATCCAATAATTCTGTTACAGGGACCTTCCATTCTCCAGATGAAGCAGATCAAGGGCAACCTGCGGGACAATCAATGGTCCCATCAGGTTCGGATTATTTTGTAGAAACATGGGCCTCTCCTATATTTACACCTTTTACTTATGCGGCAGGTACTGGAAAAACACTACGCATCAATTTTAATGTCACCAATACCGTACATTTCACTTACACCATTCCCGCTACATGTCACGCTGACGCTCCTGTCATCACCATAACCGTCGCTGACAGTAATTCTATCCCAGGCTAATCAAACCAACCCTTTGGCAATCGCGTATTTCACAAGACTGGCTGTTGTTTTAAGCTTTAATTTTTGGATAAGATGACTTCGGTGCACTTCAACGGTGCGGACACTAATTTTTAAGGCCGTTGCAATGTTTTTATTAGCTTGGCCTTGAGCAATCCTTCTTAAAACTTCTTTTTCTCTTGGGGTTAAAATTTCTAAAGAGGCGGCCTCCCCTTCCTGTTCGGCAGAACGAACATATTGTTCTGCGATAAGATTAGAAACATCCGGCGATATAAAATCCTTGCCCTGCATGATGATTTTAAGCCCTAAGGCCAATTGATCAAAAGCGCTGTCCTTAAGGATATACCCGCTGGCGCCTAAGGCCATGGCATGTTTAAAATGATCCGCGTCCTTTTGCATGGTCAAGACAAGGACCCGTATTTTAGGAAATTTTTGATGGATTTCTTTGAGTGCTGTCAAGCCATCCATATGAGGCATCGCCAAATCCATGACGATACAATCAGCCTTTAACTCTTTTAACTTCTCCAATAATTCCTGGCCATCCCTGGCTTGGGCCACGACTTTGAAATCCTCGTCCCGTTCAAGCAAACCCTTAAGGCCTGCCCTTAAAATCTCATGATCATCCGCAAGTATAACTCGAATCAACCCTTTATCCTCCGCTGACAGGGACTTCGATGACAATCCTTGTCCCGTGTTTAGGCTTAGATTGAATGCTGATTAAACCACCCAATAATTTAGCCCTCTCCTGCATGGTCGTTAACCCCAAACCATAAGAGGACCCTGTAAAAGTAAAGCCCCGGCCATTATCCTCAATAATTATCTGAAGCCTCCCTTTTGAACAGGTCGCGTTGACCTGAACTTGGGAGGCCTTGGCATGCTTTAGAATATTAGACATGGCCTCCTGAACAATACGGAATAGATTAATGGGCTCTGCCTTAAATTCCAAATCATCCATCGGGACAGATTGAAAAGCAATCTTGAGTTTATTATTGGCTGAGATTTCCTTAAACATGGACCCTAGCGCCGAGGTCAGTCCCAATACATCCAGCGTTGAGGGCCTTAGCCTCATGGCCATATGACGAGATTTTTCTATAATGCCATTTAAATAATCAATAATCTTCTTTTGGTCTGTATTCCTTTTTTTAGCCTCCTTTGATTCAGAAAGCCATGAGGACTGTATCATCATCTTTAAGATAGCTAATGATTGACCTAAATCATCATGAAGGTCTCGGGCAATGCGGTTACTCTCCTGTTCCTGGGCTTGGATTATCAACTGAGGAAGGACCTTGATTTCATCTTCCATCTTCTTCTTTTGTGTGATTTCATAACGGATGGCGACATATTGATAGGGCCTTCCCTTAGCATTCAAAAACGGGACTATGGTCGTATCCACCCAATAAAGACTGCCATCCTTGGCCTTGTTACAAATCTCACCCTTCCACACCTGTCCCTGCCCAACCGTATGCCATAATTCAGTAAAGAATTCTTTGGAATGGCGGCCCGAATTCATAAGCCTATGGTCTTGGCCTAAGAGCTCCTGACGGGTATATTTAGAAATTTGACAGAAGGTGTCATTCACGTAAATGATCTTGCCTGTACTATCGGTGATAGCAACAATCGCAGAAGCATCAAGCGCAAACTTGATGTCTGCCAATTCTTTGGCTTGATCTGTTTTGGTATAGATGGGTTTCTCTGGCATGCAGAAGATGTTTTCTCATATTTCCTGAAGATTGTCAAATCTTTCCTAATGAGGCAATGAGAGAATCTATTTTTTTATGAAATCTCGGATAACATTTAGCTAAAATCGTATCCGGTGATTCTTTTGCTTCTTTGATTAATTCAAGACATAAAACAATTAAATCACCGGTCTCAATCAAATAGTGCTTGTCTTTTTTGGCATAAAGTTCTTTAATCTCAGGCCCATGTTCAAGCAACATTTTAAATAAGGCTTTTGCATGGTTCTTTTTTAACAAGGCGTTTAACCGCCTTGATTTTGCATGAATAGCTTTTATTTGGTCTTTTGAGTACCCAGTTAATGATTTTCTCATTTGTTGGCTACTCTAACACAAAGAAAAATTATCTGCAATTTTAATCCTCTTAGGATTAACTAAAAAGCCACGTTGTTAAATAGCGCTCACCTGTATCAGGCAGGATAACCACAATGGTCTTGTCTTTTGATTCCGGCCTCTTGGCCACTTCAAGAGCTGCCCAAAGCGCTGCCCCGGAAGAAATCCCCATTAATATCCCTTCCTGTTTTGCCGCTTGACGCGCGGTTTCACCCGCATTTTCATTTGTCACACGGATAACTTCATCAAGAATAGCGCGATTTAAGACCTGTGGGATAAAACCTGCCCCGATTCCTTGAATCTTATGGGCGCCTGGTTTCTCTCCAGACAAAACTGCTGAAGCATCTGGCTCAACCCCTATCGCCTTAAAACCTGGTTTTCTTTTTTTAATTATCTCTGCCACACCTGTAATAGTTCCTCCTGTGCCTATTCCAGAAATGAAAATGTCCACTTGACCATCTGTATCATTCCAAATTTCTTCTGCAGTGGTTTTTCGGTGAATTTCAGGGTTTGCCGGATTATTAAATTGTTGAGGGATAAAACTATTAGGTATTGATTTTGCCAATTCTTCAGCCTTTTCGACCGCGCCCCGCATGCCTTTGGCTCCCTCAGTCAGGACAACTTCAGCACCAAATACTTTGAGCAATTGCCTGCGTTCAATACTCATGGTGTCTGGCATGGTCAGGATAAGTTTATACCCTTTTGAAGCAGCCACAAAGGCCAAGGCAATGCCTGTGTTCCCGCTGGTTGGCTCAATAATGGTGGTGTTCTTATTGACCAAGCCTTTACGTTCTGCATCCTCTATCAAAGCAACGCCAATCCGGTCTTTGACGCTGGAAAGCGGATTAAACGACTCAATCTTAACCAACACTCTCGCCGATGAACCTTGCGCCATGCGATTAATTCGTACCAAGGGGGTATTGCCTATTGTTTCAGTTATATTCTTAAATATCTTAGCCATATTTTTTCTCCTTGTTAAACCTTAGCTAATGCCTGTTCAATATCCGCAATAATATCCTCCACATGCTCAATACCAATCGATAAACGAATAAAGTCAGGCGTGACCCCTGTGGCTAATTGTTCTTCACTGGATAACTGCTGGTGTGTGGTCGTTGCTGGATGAATGGCCAAGGACTTGGCATCCCCTATATTAGCCAGATGCGAAATGAGCCCAAGGGAATCAATGAATTTCTTGCCAGCCTCAAGGCCGCCTTTTATCCCAAAACCTAAAATAGCCCCTGCCCCTTTAGGCAAATATTTCTTGACCCTGTCCTGTTGAGGGCTATCCTCAAGCCCTGGATAATTCACCCAGGAAACCTTGGGGTGCCTCTTAAGGTAACGGGCCACGGCCAAGGCATTCTCAGAATGTCTGGGCATACGAAGATGCAAGGTTTCAAGACCCTGTAGGAATAAAAATGAATTAAATGGAGAGACCGCAGGCCCAATATCACGTAAAAGAGTCACCCTGGCCTTGATAATATAAGCGATATTCCCCATCGGCTTTAAGGCTTCAACGAAATTGATCCCATGATAACTGGGGTCTGGTGCCGCAATAAGAGGAAACCTGGCCTCTGTCCATTGAAATTTCCCTGAATCCACAATAAGACCGCCGAGACTTGTCCCATGCCCTCCAATAAATTTGGTGGCAGAATAAACAATGATATCTACCCCATGATCAAATGGCCTCAATAAAAAGGGCGACACCGTATTGTCTAAAACAAACGGGATTCCATTCTTATGGGCTATATGGGCAATCCCTTCGAGGTCTGCGACATCAAGTTTAGGGTTACCTATGGACTCGGCATAAATGGCCTTGGTCTTGGAATTAATGGCTTTTTGAAAACCTTCCAAGTCATTGGATTTAACAAAATGGACCTTAACCCCTAAACGTGGAAACGTGTAATGAAACAAGGTATACGTCCCACCATACAGATTATCTGCAGAGACAATCTCATCACCTGCCTGGGCAATATTAAGAAGGGCAAGGGTAATCGCAGATTGTCCACTGGCAGTGGCCAATGCCCCAACCCCTCCATCTAAGGCGGCTATCCTTTTTTCCAATACATCAGTGGTCGGATTCATCAAGCGTGTATAAATGTTCCCGAATTCTTTTAAGCCAAACAAATTGGCCGCATGATCTGAATTCTTAAATTGATAAGATGTTGTTTGATAAATAGGGACTGCCCGCGCCCCTGTTGTTGGGTCTGCCTCTTGTCCCCCATGAAGGGCCAGGGTTTCTGGTTTTAAGTGAGGATCTAGTTTACTCATTGTTTTCTCCTTAAATAACTTGTTTTAACAATCAAATAAATAATCTCTATAGGATAACTAGAGTATAACTGACAAAGACTTTAATTGCAAATAATAAAATAAAAGTATCCACTAATCGTAAATTATAAAGCTATGCTTCCCCAATATAATAAATGGCTTGGGAATCAATTAAAAAGCGACTTCTTAACCCAATCCAAATAGTCCTTGCTTGCGCTAACTACAGGTAAGGCGATGATTTCAGGGGTTTGATAGCTATGGAGGGATTTAACTTTAAGGGTTATCTTCTTAAATAAATTCTTTTTTGTCTTCAGGATAAGCAAAACCTCTTTGGAAGAATCAATTTTTCCTTGCCACCAAAAGAAGGATTCTACACCACTAACAATATTAGCGCAGGCAATCAATTTAGCTTCAAGTAATCCTTGGGCTATTTTTTTTGCTTCTTTTTTGTCCTTTGCTGTAATAAAAACAACAATACAGGGACTCTTCATAAAACACTCCTATGATAATAACATCATTAATGAGATCATCCGCCCTGCTTGAGCGCCTTGGCGCCTAAAGGAAAAATAATTTTTATCACAACAGGTGCAAATACCACTATCCACGATATTCTCTGTCTTTACACCTCCCTGTAACAATTGTTCACAATTAACACTGATAATATCCACATATCTCTTACCATCGCGGAGTTTGACATGTTGAGGGAAATAACCCTCAAATTCCTCTCCCACCTGATAACAGCATGAGCGGATGGCAGGGCCTAAAACAACCTTTAACTGCGCAGGCGCACTGCCATAGGCCTGCCTCATTTTTTCAATTGTTTTAACGCCTATCTGTTGATACGTTCCCTTCCATCCTGCATGGGCCAGGCCAATGGCCTTATGGATGGGATCAAAAATAAAGACAGGCACGCAGTCTGCGGTACGAATCGCTAACGGGAGATTTAAGCTCTTTGTAATAAAAGCATCTGCCCCCTGGCAAGCCCTATAAATAGCCCTATCTTGGGACCCATGACTTAAAACAAGGACCTCATCGCCATGAACTTGCTTTCTCCAAAAGACTTCAGGGATATCAACACCCGCATATTGACGCAGATATCTCTGCTGGCAATCTGTAAGCGGGCTATCAAAATCAAGAGGCGTAAAATCCAGGGAAGCATCACTCGTCAAAGCCCGAAGCCCTGTCTCATCTTTATAAAATATTTCAGGCTTCATCAGAGACCTCAGCTGCCGGGGACTCAATGGCCAAATGGCCTTTTTTATGGTCTTCAATACGCTGAATTTTACTGTCTAATTTCTTAAAACTCTTGTCTGTAATCTCGGCGTATTGAGCGCTTAACTTATCTAGCATGGTCCCTAAATCCGCAAAACGATTCTTAAAGAGCTCATAATCCTTGATAAATCCACCTATCAACTCAATTATCTTCTTTAAATCCTTCTCAAAACGAAAATGCTCATGGGCCTGGCGAATGACACTTAATACCGCGTAAAGCGTAAAGGGAGAACACAAAACCACCTTATCTTTCAGGGCCTCGTCCATCATTTCCGGGCCTTTCTCCTGGATAAAACTAAAAACCTGTTCATTAGGGATAAACAGTATCACAAAATCAAGGGTATTGTCCGACGGGTTGATATATTCCCGATTCTGGATCTCCTTAATACGGTCTTTGACGTTTCTAATGAATTCTTTTTCGTAGGTTTCTTGAGCTGCCCCGTCTTGAGCATTAATCATTTGCAGGTAATTATCTAACGGGAATTTAACATCCATATTAATGCAATGGTCTTGGGGCAAAAGAAAGGTGAAGTCAGGCTTTGTCATGGAGGCATTGACGTTTTGCTTAAGATAATTAACATTCTCAATAAGACCTGCGTAACGAATAATGTCTTCAGCCATGCGTTCGCCCCATTGGCCGCGCAATTTAACATTACCCAAAATATTGTTTAACCTGACCGTTGTTTCCGCAAGCTTTTGGGTGGCCACAGAGGCATTCTTAAGCTCATTTTCAATACTGCCAAATCTCCTGGATCGATCTGCTTCTGATTCGCGCAATACCTGCTGATACCGTCCTAATTCTTCTTTAAGGCCTGCGACCGTATTATCAATCGCCTGTTTACGAAGCTCCAATTGAATATTTGCTTCGGTTTGCAGATGTTCCATCTTGCGGATAAAAAATACCAATACGCAGATAATCAACACCACGAGAATAATGCCTATCGTCATCAAAATAATGGCGGACATGGCTCTTTCTCCCATTTCATCAATTGGCCCTTACGGTCAAAATAAACATACGTCTTGTCCTTGGCAGAACGATAAAGCCATCTTTGGCCCCCGTCAGGCAGGTCTTTTTTAAGGACAGGATCTCCAAAAGCACGTGTCCATGAAGCCTCGTCTTTGTAACCGCTTATCAAGCCCTGGGCAATGGTCCGCGTCAAAAAGTCATAATTATCATCGATGAATTTAACGAGGCGCTGCTGGCTTTCTTTTTCCCTTGAATACCCGCCCAATACATTTAATTCATCCATACTCGAGAGAACCTGGCAGCTGGTGAAAGAAAGACATAATAAAAGTAAATAGAAGATGTTCATATTAAAGAGGTTCTGTCATTGCGAGGAGGGCAAGAGCCCGACGAAGCAATCTTTCTTTATAGTAAAAGATGCTTCGCTTACGCAAGCAATGACACGGGTAAGGTGAGTATTTACACCCAATTAATACAAAAGATTATTATATCTCATTCTACTTGCTAATCTTGATTTTTTCTTCTTGTAATTGATCTAAAAGCACCATGATCTCCCGCGTGCGTTTTTGTATTTCCTTCAGACGCAGGCCATACTCCTTGATCATATTAGAATCGCGGCCAAAAGAATCGCTTAAAAACCTCGACTTCACATAGCTTTCTGTTTCTAATTGCTTTTGCTCTGCCTCCAGGGCGCGGGTCTGTTTTTTTATCTCTTCTAACCGCTTCAAGGCTTCGTTATGACGGACATGAGCCTCTCTTAACTGCTGATTTTTAATCTCTTCCAATGAGGGCGGGACATTTTTCTTGGCTTCAAGAAGAGCTGTGTTTTTTTTGGCCATAGGCGTTTTTTCTGACAAAACACCTGCTTTTTTCTCCAAGAAATAATCCAAGCCCCCATGATAATTCTTCAGCTCTCCTGGCAAAACCTCCACAATGTGATTGGCAATATTCTTGACGAAAAACAAATCATGACTAATAAAACATAAGGTCCCTTCGTATTTCTGAAAACAGCTGGTCAAGGCTTCCACCCCGTCAATATCCAAATGGGTGGTCGGTTCATCCAGACAGATAAAATTAGGCGGGTTTATTAAAAGTTTCGCCAAAATTAAACGACTTTTTTCTCCTCCAGAAAGAACCCTTACCGGCTTAAAAACATCATCACCCCTAAAATTAAACACACCCAATAATGTCCGGGCTTGAGCTTGCGGGATGCTGCGCTCTGAAATGGACATCAATTCTTCAAAAACAGTACGCGTGGGATTTAATACATCAAGACGGGTTTGTGAAAAATAACCAAGATTAACCTGATGCCCCAGCTTTCGTGTCCCTGCCTCAAAGGGTAAAACACCCGCTATCATCTTAAGCAGGGTCGACTTACCTGCCCCATTAGGCCCCACTAAACAGAGCTTCTGGCCTTTGGTTATCTCAAAATCCAAGCCTTGATACACCACCTTATCGCCATAAGATTTATTCACCTTGTCCAGGGTTAAAACCGTATAACCGCTCTCGACGGTCTTAGGAAATTCAAAATCCCGGATCGAATGTTTTTCTGGCGGCACATAAATTTCTTCAAGCTTATCCAACATCTTGCGTTTATTACGTACCGCAGAAGCGCGGTTAGGCTGGGCATGAAAACGCTCTGCAAAGCGTTCCAGCTGATCACGCTTGTGCTCAATGACCTTCTGTTGTTTCTCTAAGGTGCGGTTTCTGATGACCCTCGCCTCTTCATAAGCCTCATAATTACCTTTAACCTTGGTCATCTTGGCATCTTCAAGGATAATGGTGTAGTTGGTCACATCATTCAAAAAAACCTTATCGTGCGAGATAATGATAAAGGTCCCGTCATAATTCGCTAAATAACCTTTAAGCCATAAGGTCGCATCTAAATCAAGATAATTGGTCGGTTCATCCAAAAGTATCAAATCATATTTATATGTCAAAAGCTTGGCTAACTGCGTGCGCATTTGCCATCCGCCGGAAAGATGCAGGATGGGTTTATGGAACTGTTCTTCCTTAAACCCCAAGCCGCTAAGGATTTTTTCAGCCTTATGTTCCAATTCATAAATGCCTTTGTGCTCCAGCTGTTCCATGATATCCCCATAACGGGTCGTGTCCGCCTTATGCTCATCTTCAAGCTTATGTTTCTCTTCTAATAAGCGGCGGATTTCGTTATCCCCTGAGGTCATCTCCTCCATCACGGTCCGATCGGAACTGTACTGCGCCTCTTGGGCCATATGCCCGATATTAATGCCCTTTTGGATTTGCACGACACCGGACGTCGGCTCCATATGGCCTAAAATAATCTGAAACAAGGTAGACTTACCAGCTCCGTTAGGGCCAGTCAACCCTATGCGCTCATTAGGAAAAATGCTCAGAGAAACATTTTCCAGCAACATGCGTTCATCAAAATTCTTGGATAAATTGCTAATAGTAATCATCTTAAAAGCCCAACTTCCTGTTTTGTTAAAAGCCGCCATTGCCCTTTAGGCAAGACGCCTAATTGTAATTGCCCGATAGATAAACGGCATAAATAAACGACACAATGTCCGACACTTCTTGCCATCATCCGGATCTGACGCTTGCGGCCTTCATGAAGGGTTATCTTAAATTCTGTGTCCTGACCATTATACTTGACTTCCTTGATACAGCAAGGAGCTGTTTCTTTACCCTCAACCACAACACCTGTCTCAAGCTTTGTTTGGTTGGCCTTGCTAAGCTCGCCTCTGACACGGACCAGATACGTCTTCGGGGCATGGAATCGGGGGTGGGTTAAATGAAGCGCCAAATCGCCGTCATTCGTCAACAATAAAAGACCCTCGCTGTCTCTGTCAAGCCTTCCCACAGGAGCCAAATGACGTAAATCAGAAGGCAATAAATCCATGACGGTCTGATAAGCATGCACGTCATCCTTGGTCGTTGTGACTCCAGCAGGCTTATTGAGCATCACGCAAACATACTCTTTGGCGCTGATTTTTTGGTTATCTACCAGGACATCTTCATGGCCTTCTACGGGTGTGGATGGCTCTCTCACCACGCGGCCATTGACCTTGACCCGGCCCGCCTGAATCACCTCCATTGCATCCCGACGGGAACAGACACCGTTATGTGATAAATAGACCTGTAAACGCATGTTTAATTAGAACTCCCCCTAACCCCCTCTTTAAAAAAAGAGGGGGGATCTAATGGTTTTCCCCTCTTTAACAAAAAAGAAGAAAAAGCAGTTGCTTTATATTTGCCTTTGGCGGAAGGCTTCATAAAGAATAATCGCTGCTGAAATAGACACATTCAACGAATCAGCCATGCCCTTCATGGGGATTCTTACTGTTTCATCAGAAACTTTAAGCCAAAAGTCGGATAACCCCTCATCTTCAGAGCCAAACACTAAAGCCCAAGCCCCTTTCAATGGAACTTGGGTATATATTTTTTTTGCTTCCGGCGCTGCAGCACAAATTTTTATCTTCTTCGACTTCAAAAACGACAAAATTAATGGAGCATCGGCACAGACAACAGGGATTTTAAAAACAGTTCCGGTGCTGGATCGAATGACATTCGGATTATAAACATCTGTTTTAGGATCACAGACAAACACCACTTCAACCCCAACCCCATCGCAGGTCCGTAAGATAGCGCCTAAATTACCGGGCTTTTCCAGGGCTTCTACGATAACCACCAAAGGATGTGCTGATAATTTAAGATCATCAAAAGTCCACCGCTTAGGCTTACTCAAGGCAATCATCCCTTCATGACGCTTGCCATAAGCCAACTTTTCCATAATCTGGTTGGTCGTCTCAATGATTTCAACCTGCCTTGAGGCTAATGGGGCAAGTATGCCGTCTTTAAAGCCTTCAACAACAAAAACCTTCTCCAACAAAACCCCAGCCTCAAGCGCCCTTTTGATTTCACGTACCCCGTCAATAATCGTCTCTCCTGAAACACAACGATCCTTGGCCTCACGTAACCTTAGAGCCTTTTTAACAAGTACATTATGAACACTGGTTATTCGTTGCATTGGCAGCACCCTACCCCGCCATGCACATGGCCGTGGGACGCCTCTTGGGATGTGGCTGGTCTTTTTTCAACGACTTTGACAGCAAAGATAAGATCTTTTCCTGCTAAAGGATGATTCCCATCAAGAGTCACTTCCTCGCCGTTAAGGGCACTGACCGCCACTGGAAAGAAATGGCCTTCTTTGCCGATTTCAAAAACATCTCCAACCTTGATTTCCTGGGCAGGTAATTTAGCAATATTGACCTTATAAATCAGCTTCGGATTATACTCCCCATACGCCTCTGTCGCTTTTAGAGTGACAGTCTTATTCTCTTGAGGATTCATCCCTGATAAAACACTTTCAAGCCCTGGGATGATTTGATTTTTTCCTGTCATAAAGGTCAAGGGTTTCCCCTTGAGGGAAGCATCAATAACCGCGCCATCTGGGCCTGTTAACACATACTCAAAACTAATCACTTGATTGTCCATATTCTCTCACTTTTTTAATAAATGGCTTCATTATAACCACACGCTTAAATCAGTCAAGAAGGAAGAAAAAGACGGGTTACAAGTCTTACTTGGCTTGCGGGTCGGATAAATTCGATAACAGGATCAAGCCCATCAAAATTGCTTAATTGAGCTAAATCTTGCTTAAAAATTGGCAACGGCATTCCATGGCCATCCCGTTTGATGATCATGGCTAGATTACGAGCATTAAAGTCGATACCTCCAGGAACTCTCTTCCCAGCCATGGCCCCATCAACGATCCCCCAAGAGGCTTTAGAAAAACCGTATGTTCCTCTCATTTTTTCTGACTCAAGCAATCCGTTTAAATCTCCTTCAACAGGGAAACCTGTCCAATGTATAAAACGTTGAACCTCATCCATGGTTAATTGAGGCTCAAGACTCACATGTTCAAGCAAAATCCCTAGAAAGCCACTCTGACGGATTTTCTCCCGCTCTTGGATCAATTTTTCCAAACGTCTTCTAGAAGGTCGATCTAATGTCCTACCCTCAAGCGTCACTATTTCATTGGTAAAAGATTGTGTAACATACTTATCCATCTCTATTGCCTTAATGTGCATATACACCAGCGTGCTTAACACCGACAACAATCTTCTGTGATGGTTTTGAGCTAAGCGCCATCCAAACATTGAGGCCTGGTTTTCCCTATGTGTCAATTGATAAAGAAACAGCGCGGGAATAGTTGTTTCTCCTGTAGAAGGGGGAATACGAACCCTTTTTTTAAAAGAAGGAGGAAGCGCTGAAATCTTTAATTCAGTATTTGTGTATTGCCATAAGTCAAGAACCCACTCTGCCTTTAATGACGGTTTATTTTGAACATACCAATCATATCTTAGCCCAGCTTCTAAGAATTTAAAAGGAACCACCTTCCCCCCATCCATTCTCTCAACCTTTAATAGTCTGCTCAACTCTTCTTCTGACAATAAATTGACAAACCAACTCCAAGCTGCCCACCGTCCTTCAAATTCACGAAAATCTATATCCCGTTCTTGAATTCTCTCTGTCCGTCCTGATCCAATATAAGCAAGAGCATAGCGTACACCTCCAATGTCATCCCACTGAATACCCGGAGCCCAAACACCATATGCCCCGAAGAATTCTTCCCTATTCATATCAGGCTTAAACACACGTAACCAATCTGAAAGTTTTTGTTTTACTTTTTCTTCTCGAAGTGCCGGGACCTTAATCTTCGCTTGTTCTTCTACCCAACGCCAAAACCTTGGAAAATGAGTATATAAATAATCCGAGACATTATACACATCTGGCATGATTCCCATGGAATTCATCCTTTGTGCCGCTTCTCTAATCTTTCCTTCCATTTCATCCCATGAAATATGCTGCCAACCTTCAAAATCTGCTTCTTGCAGATCTTGAAAGCCATACCAATACCTTAAGAAATCAGCTCGATGGTCTTGTTGGCCCCATTGTCTGAATTCCTCCAATGAAACCGGGTCTCCCCAATTATTTAAAGCTTCAACCAGATGAGCCAAGGTATGTTCCTCCAAAAGAGGATAAATTCTCGAATAGTAAAAATCGCTTCTTCTATTTCTCTCCAACCATTGACTTCGAGTCTCCTTCTTAGGTGCTCGAGCGGCTTCCACTATATCCGCCCTAACTGATCTGGAAAAGGCAAGCAGCATGACAACTCTTGCAAAACGACGATGTTGTTTGTCTCGTAAAGTAAAGGGGTCTGGCCCCTTGTTTTGTAAGCTTGCATAAAGAAAATCCATAAACATATAATGAAGGGTCCAATGACTTTTTTGCAATACCGTTTGACTTTCCCCCTCATTTTGATGATGAAGACTCATCAATTGATCCTTCACTGCTTCTGGAATGGACTCAGGGTCCACGGAAGTATACTTCATAAGCAGAGAAACAAACCTCTTTCCCTCTGTCTCACTACGATAAGCAGCACCCATCGTATCCCGCAAGAATCTAACTTTCGCCACAAACTCCCTGTCCTTTTGGACCTGCTCTTCACTTGCTTCTATAATTTTATTTTTCAACCTTAACCCCATAATTTGATCATTAGTGAATGTCTCATAAAACCACACGAGCATTGTAAACTGAGGGTCAGGCTCTTGGGAATTCGTATAATCTATACCCGGCGAATTCAAAGGATCCATGTCATTTAATCCTTGTTGATATCGCACGTTCCAATCTAACTCCTCTTGCGTTGGTACAAAAATCCCAAATTTCTTAAATATTTCACTATACGCAAGTACTGGTTCATATCGTTGACTAATCCATGCAAGAAGCCCCTGTCCACAAGCTACCTTTTGACGTATTTGATCATCTATTATGATCGCATCATGGGGCTTCAACCATTGATATTGAGCTACATTAATCCCATTGACAGATCCCGCCATCTCGCGCCTATCTACCCACTGTCGAAAACCTGAATCAAAAAAATATAATTTCTCAGCCACATTAAAAATATCAGGAACCAACCCTGTGCCGTCTCTTTTGACTTCCGCCACCGCTTGGCGCAAATGATCTTCTATTTTAAGCCGTCTGGTCCCAATATCCTCTGACTCCATAGGAGACGGTGCTAACCCTTGCTCAACAATACCCAAATCCCTTGTAGAACCAATATTATATTCATCTATCCACTGTTGAAGAGCCTCTGCTTGCGACTCGCCTGAATGTTGATCATGCCAAGCCTGAAAATACAAAAAATTTTCACTCAATCTCTGTGCGACCCTCTCAAGGGTCGGCTCGTGCCCTTCTGCTCTTAGATGGCCTAGCGCTTCTTCAATTTTCTCCTTGCCCTTAATCTTTTGTGTTTCAACAATGAATTGATCGAATTTCTTCTCCAATACACTTAACTCCTTTGTCCCAAAAAAGAGCTCCAAATTGATCCTTTGTAAACGTTGATTTGGAAAACCCAACGCCTCTAAAACCTTCTCTCGTGTGGGAATTGCCCCTCCTGCCATCAACTCAGCTATCAACAAACGCCATGTAGCTCTCAATTCCTCTTTATCTTCAACGGCTAAGGTGGCGCTATTTGCCATTAAATCTTGCATGGCCTTATAAATCTGGCTAATAGTCAAATGATTTGTACGCGGCAAGGCTTGCGATAAATGACCTGATAATCTCGAAACCATATCCAAAGACCCGAGAGGCGTATGAGCGCTGAGCAGTTCCTGAAACCATTGGGCATCCACCTCAAACGTGTTCATAAAATCCTCAATAAAAACCCTGTCCGCTTCATACACATATGAATTGGGACGCATGTCCCATGACGCTAAAACATCTAACGCCCTTTCCCATTCCAGGCGACCTGCATGAGTGCTTGCCACCTGTCTATCTTTCACATAATGTGAAAAAACTTGAAGAGCATCCAAGGATTCTTCAAATCGTTGCAATTGAGGGTTTCCCTTATAATAAATCAAGGTCGAATCCGTAGGTCTCATCTGTTTCATATACTCTTCTAACTGGATAAGAGCTGATACCGCGGTTATGGTCTCCCAATTTAAATCACCTTTCCGGGTTGCTCGCCTTTTAGAGCCCTTGCTTGACTTACCTTTACCTTTCATCGTTATATTGGAAATATCTGTATTCGGCTTTTGAGCACTGATACGGGCATAGGCCCCAAAATTAAAGGGCTTCCTCATCAAACCCTCAACCCTTCTGGCCTGGCGAGGTATCTGGTCTGGACTCAGTCCTTGCTCTTGCACATGCTCTGTTATCCGCGCCGTGGCTTGCGGCAATGGCTCAAATTTGATATTCTTTGCTCCTGCTACTGCTTGAAAACCTAGCCCCACCAAGGCCTCCTCCAAACTAG
>JADFXW010000140.1:0-2590 GCA_015233375.1 Candidatus Omnitrophota bacterium
TATCACCAAAGAAACCTGGGCTTTCTGGGCGGCTTTTATATACTCCAGGATTTTCCTTGAATTTCCGGTTAAATCACCGACGGTTGAATTGATTTGCGCAAGGGCAATTTTGAACATGGGAGGATTATACCAAAAAAATAGGGGTCAGCGCCCTATTTTCATAAAGAAAATAGGGCGCTGACCCCTATTTTTTTTACGCATTCATTAACAACATTTCAGCATAAGTCGGTAAAGGCCAAACATAGGCTGGTACCAAGGTCTCCAATGCGTCAATAGACTCACGCAAAAGAGCCATCTCACTTTTAATTTTAGCGGCATCATGCTTCGCCACTGCTTTTTCAATGGATTCAACCTTGCTTAAAGACTCCTCGATTAAACCTGAAATCTCTTTAAGCAATTTCTTTTGATTCGTGGTCTTTCCGGTACTCCCTACAGATTTAATGGTATCTGCTAATTGCTGTTGGTAGCTAAGAGCTGCAGGGATCAACTGGGTACGGGCTATTGTTGCCGCACAATTGCCTTCCAAAACCAAGACCGTCTCATAGGCATGCTTGTTTATCTCATAACGGGAAGCAACTTCGGTCTCTGTCAACACCCCATGTTTCACAAACACTTGGATGTTCTTTTTGACCTTCAAGGATTCTAAAGCCTCTGGGGTATTCTTCAAATTCGGCAATCCCCTCTTTTTGGCTTCTTTTTCCCACTCTGCTGTATAATTATCACCATTAAACACAACCTTCTTGTGTTTTTTGATGATATCTTGCAAGACCTTTTGCAAACTGGTATTAAAATCCTTACCCGCTTTTTTGTCTGCTTCTAATTGATCACACATTTCAGACACCGCTTCAGCTACGATGGTGTTGAGCACCATGTTCGCTGCTGAGGGGTTCATATTAGAACCAACAGCGCGGAATTCAAATTTAGCTCCTGTAAAAGCAAAGGTGGACGAACGATTCCTGTCTGTCGTGTCCTTGGCCACTGCGGGCAAGGAATCAACCCCGACGTTCAAGAAACTGCCTTCCTTGGAAGTCTTGGCGCCGCCACGCTCAACCTGCTCAATGATATCAGTCAGCTGATCCCCTAAAAAGATGGAGACAATAGCTGGAGGAGCCTCATTGGCCCCTAAACGATGATCGTTGCCAGCGGTCGCGACACTCACGCGTAGCAACAGCCTTGATGACGGCACATAACAGGGCCAAGAATTTCGCATTTTCATGCGGGGTCTTGCCCGGATAAAGCCAATTCTTGCCATCAGGACCAACAACAGACCAATTATTATGTTTGCCAGAACCGTTGATGCCTGCAAAAGGCTTCTCATGCAAAAGGCAGGCTAACCCATGTTTGTCTGCCAATTGACGCATGGCTTCCATGACAATCATGTTATGATCAACAGCGCTGTTTAATTCTTCAAAAATAGGCGCCATTTCATATTGAGCAGGGGCTACTTCATTGTGCCTCGTCTTTGAAGGAATTCCTAATCCCCATAAGGTCTGGTCCAAATCCTCCATAAAACCCATGATGCGTGGTTTAATCGCACCAAAATAATGATCTTCCTGCTGTTGATGCTTGGCAGGCTTCGCGCCAAAAAGGGTACGTCCACATTCCACTAAATCCAAACGCGCCCTAAAATGATCTTTATCGATAAGGAAATATTCCTGCTCAGGCCCTAAGGTGCAATACGCACGTTTGCCTTTAACATCAATCCCAAAAAGATTAGCCAAACGACAGACCTGTTTGCTTAAAGCAGCCATGGATCGTAAAAGCGGGGTCTTTTTATCCAAAGCCTCGCCATGATACCCAATATAAAATGTCGGTATACATAAGGTGGTCGCTTCAGGACCTTCCTTGATAAACGCTGGTGATGTTGGATCCCAACCCGTATAACCGCGGGCCTCAAAGGTTGCACGCAAACCACCTGAAGGGAATGAGGACGCGTCAGGCTCCCCTTGAATCAATTCTTTACCAGAAAAATTCAAAACAACGCCGCCATCGCCATTCCAACTGATAAATGAATCATGCTTTTCAGCCGTGACGCCTGTCATAGGCTGAAACCAATGGGTAAAGTGTGTTGCTCCCTTGGAAATGGCCCATTTTTTCATGGCCTCTGCCACTTCATCCGCAATAGACACATCTAATTTGCCACCCTCTTTGATGGTCTTCTCGATAGACACATACGCTTTAGGAGAAAGCATCTCCTTCATAACTTTCAAACCGAATATGTTCTTACCAAAATGTTCTGGTAAATTAGCGCTGGACAAATAACCGCTATTGCCTTCATTAGCACAATCACACATAAAATCTTCTCGAATTTCACTCATAACCCCTCCCCTGCTTATCGCCTGATAGCGAAAGCCAGTTAATACGGTTAAACTTTTATTTTTCCCTTAAAAAAAACAGGTCCTCCTCAATAATTGGTGATGGATGATGTATTTTAAGCCATGCCTATTCTCCGTCACCTATTTTGGGGAGGACCTCGTTGCCCTCTTTTAAATAATGATGAATATTAGCTTCTCGAATTCCTGTTGTCAAGAATTTAATTTCTATCCAATGGCTTTTGACCCTTCTTCGCCGGTACGAATCCTTATACATC
>JADFXW010000140.1:2600-4042 GCA_015233375.1 Candidatus Omnitrophota bacterium
CCGGTCCTGATCCGGATACAGGGCGGCAGGTCGAGGACAAATATTTTACCGTCGCCTATTTTACCGGTGCGCGCGGCATTAATAAGGGCCTTAATGGTTGGTTCAACAAAATCATCATTAACGGCAATTTCAAGTTGGACCTTGCGCAATAAATTACCTGTTTCCTTGACCCCTCTGTAAAATTCATCATGACCAATCTGACGACCATGGCCAAGAACTTCAGTCACGGTTATTAAATTTACATTAACCGCATATAATTCTTTTTTTACTTCTTCCAGCTTATAGGGCTGGATAATGGCAATTATTAGTTTCATATCTTCTCCTTTTTTAATCTAAAATTGTATACGCCCTTTCATGATGCTGGCTTAAATCCAAACCTATGACTTCTTCTTCAGGAACCACCCTCATGCCCATGGTCTTATCAATAATAAGACAAATAATCCATGTCCCAACAAAAGAGAAGACACTGGTCAACAAACAAGCCTTCAGCTGCACCACAAGCTGGACAGGATTGCCTTCAAAAAGGCCAGAAGCCCCAGCAGAATTAATAGCCTTAATAGCAAATAACCCTGTGGCTAAAGCGCCCCATAAACCACCTATATAATGCACGCCAAAAGCATCGAGCGTGTCGTCATAACCAAGTTTTGGCTTTACAAAGGCCACCATGCTAAAACATATAACGCTGACGACTAAGCCAATACACAAGGCCCCTGCCACATTCACAAAACCTGAAGCTGGCGTAATGGCCACGAGCCCTGCCACAGCACCAGAAGCCGCACCTACAATGGTTGGCTTTCCTGTCACAAGCCACTCACAAACAGCCCAGCTAATGGCTGCAGCCGCGGCTGCGGTATTGGTCACCACAAAAGCATTGGTCGCAAGACCTCCTGCTGTCAGGGCAGATCCTGCGTTAAACCCAAACCAGCCAAACCATAAAAGAGATGCCCCAATCATGACATAAGGAACGTTATGCATTCCTTGTTTATCGGTGCCAACACGCTTTCCTAAATAAAGAGCTGCGGCTAAACCTGCAATACCTGCGTTCATATGGACTACTGTTCCACCAGCAAAATCCAAAGCGCCCCAGATATGTCCTACCAAACCATCTGAAGCCCAAACCATGTGCGCCAATGGACAATAAACAAAGGTCAACCATAAAACGGTAAACACCACCCATGCAGAAAATTTGACCCTTTCTGCAAAAGCCCCAATAACCAATCCTGGGGTGATGGCTGCAAACATGCATTGGAATATCATATACGCTTGGTGTGGAATGGTTGCTGCATAATCCGGATTAGGCAGGTTCATATCAACCCCTTTGAGCATAAACCAATCCAAGCCACCAATATACGGCGCTAAAAATCCCTTACTGTGCCCAAAAGCAAGGCTATACCCATAAATAACCCATAAAACACTGACAATAGCCAAACACATCAAACACT